>CAZBBU010000181.1:0-4070 GCA_964489965.1 uncultured bacterium | reverse complement strand
CCGCCACCCGGTTCGGGTCGTTCATCTCCTGGCGAGGCCGCCGGGGTGTCTTCGGCCTTGGCATCGGCCACTGCAGTCCGATCCGGCGGTCTGAGCAACCGGCTGGGCAGGAAGCCACGGGCGGCGATGAAGAGCACCACCAGGGCCAGGATCATGCTGACCACGTCACGGGTCAGCGAGCTGAAGGCGATGTTGAGGGCCGACCCGCCGTTCTTGAGCACCCCGAACAGGAAGGCTGACAGCACAACTCCCAGCGGGGTGTTGGCACCGAGCAGTGCCACGGCGATGCCGTCGAAACCGTCGTTGACCGGCAGTGACTGGCGCAGCGAGTAGTCCTCGAGTGCGCCGCCCAGTACGTAGTGGGTGGCGGTCAGGCCGGCGAAGGCACCGGAGATGAGCATGGTCAGGATGGTGTTCTTGCGGATGTCAGCACCGCCGTACTCGGCGGCCTTGGGCGCCACGCCCACGGCCCTCAGGTCGTAACCCCAATGGGTGCGCCACATCAGGTACTGCATGAACACGGCCGCCAGTATCGCCAGCAGGAACGAGACGTTCAGGGTTGTGGGCGGGATGACCATCAGCACGCTTCCCAGTCCGAACAAGAGTGCCACGCCCCAGGCGGCAGCGCCGATGACTGCGGAGGCCAGCAGGCGCATCAGGAAGCTGCGGAAGCGCTTGCGCGGCAGCAGGAACAACGCCAGGATGAACACCGTCGGCGCCACTGCGCTGGCCAGGTTGGCGCGCACGACGTTCACGCCGGGTGTCTCCTGCAGGTTTATGCCCATCAGTGCGGGCAACTGGGGAATTCGTGCGGTCGTCTGCAGCGGGAAGCTCTTGGGCTCGGAGCCAGGCGCCTTGAAGGGCATCTGTACGGACACGGGCGGGTTGCCCTGTTCCGGCAGGCCCACAGCCAGCATGCCGCCGATCAGGATGACGCCGGTGATGGCCACGCTGATGCGCGGCCGGGCACCGAGCAGCCTCCTGACCGGCGGTATGAGCATCAGCACGATCAGCGCCAGCACCGCGATGCCCAGGAAACGCAGGGCCGCGAGCGCGGGCGCGGCGAAGGTCGGGTTGCTGGAGAGCAGGAACAGCATCAGGCTGGCTGCGATGTAGTTCATCATGATGGTGCTGATGACCTCGCTGGCGCCGAACTGGGCGCGCAGCCAGCCGGGCACGAGGCCCCAGAGTGCCCCGCCGAGTGCCGCGGCCAGCACCGCCAGCGGCAGTACCAGCCAGGCGGGGCCAGGCATGTAAACGCCGACCAGCATCGCAGTGATGCCACCCAGGGTCATCTGTCCGGGTGCACCGATGTTGAAGAGACCGGCCCTGAAGCTGAAAGCCAGGGCCAGGCCGGTGAAGATGAGTGGCGTGGAGAACTTGAGCGCCTCCAGGAAACCCGGGAAGGTGGCGAGTGAGCCGGCGAACAGCGTGTAGAAGGCGTACCAGAGCGTGTCCGCCCTGCCGGCAAAGCGGTCGGCCAGCCCGAATTCCGGCACGTTGCTGCCCATCGCGGTCGGCTGCAGCAGCAGGATCACCACGCCCGAGGCGACCAGCGCCAGCAGAATGGACACCGCCGGTACCGATCCTGCGCGTATCGCCCGGTCGAGCAACCTGGAGTAGCGTGGCAGGAAGGTGAGCCCGTAGACGATGCCCAGCACGCCGGTCACGTAAGCCAGGAAGGCCGCCAGTGCCATGCCGGAGTTGGAGAACGGCAGGCGGCGGATCAGCAGCCCGCCCGCTTCCGAGCGGCTCAGTACCTGGTCAAGCTCCAGCTCCGGCGCATCGGCCAGCAGTTGCTCCAGCGCAGGCACGTCATGCACCGGCCTCGGTCGTTCCAGCGTGGACTCGATCGTATCCAGCACCGAGGCCAGGCGGGCTTCATCGACTGAAGCGCTGAAGCTGTCAAGGCCCAGGCTGGTCACCACTATCAGTCCCACGCCGGCCAGCAGCCACACCAGGCGCGCGGGCAGGCCGCGAAGCGCACCCGACAGGAACATCAGGCCGGCGAAGATGAGTGAGAACAGCAGTACGTTCTGCATGCCACTGAACGTCACCGGGTCGAGGCGACCGGTGAAATCCAGGATGCGGTCCGGCAGGAGCAGAAGGGCGCTGCGGGAACCGGTCTCGCGATTGATGGCCGCCCAGGGCACGAGCCAGAAGCTCAGGGCCGTGATCAGTCCAAGCCAGGACATCAGTAATCGTGGAATCATTGAAGGCATTCTATCTGTCTGTGCGGACCAGGCGAAGCTGGATTTCCTGCAGCACCGCGCCGTGGTCGGGTCTGTTTGAAGGCTGCTTGTCGAGCAGTGAGGCGACGAGCGGGTCGAAGCGGGCCAGTTCCGGCCGGAGTTCGGACACGGGTGGCGGCACGCTGTTCAGGTGAGCGTTCAGCACCTCGGCGGGCTCGCCGGAGAACGGAACCTGTCGGCACAGGCCCCACCAGACCAGGATGCCCAGCGAGTAGAGGTCACTTGCAGGCGACACCGGCTTGCCGGAGGCCTGCTCCGGACTCAGGTAGGCCAGGGTGCCGGCCACGCGGGCCGGAGGCTCCAGGTTGCCGTCGCGCGTCGCAAGGTCGTAATCGATCAGCTTCACGTGGCCGTCTTCAGCCGCGATGACGTTCTCCGGTTTGACGTCTCGGTGCACGATGCCGTGCCGGGCCAGGTACTCGAGTGCTGCCACGATGCCGGGCAGCAGCCTCACGAATTCGTAGGGATCGTCGTGCTCCTTGAGCCAGGTGCTGAGCAGGTTGCCCTTCACGAACGGCATGACCAGTGCCGGCTGGCCGTCCAGCCGGTGGAACTCCTCCACGCGGTTCAGGTTGGGATGGTCGAAGCTGCCCCCGAGTTCCAGCTCGCGTTCCGCCTGCTTCTCTGCCGCTGCGGGGAACACTTTGACGGCCTTGACGCACTTGCCGTCACTGGCCAGATAGACGCGGGCGGCGGCGCCCTTGCCGATCAGCCTGATGAGTTGCAGGTCGCCCAGTTGCCGCCCTAGTACATCCACTGAACCGTAGTTTAGCCTGCGGTTTCACCGCCTGATGATGATTCCCGACTTGAGCAGCGCCTGAAACACGACCTTCTCCAGGTCCTCGTCACCGGCGCCGGGCACGCGCAGCAGCTGATGGCGGAAGCCGGCCCGCATGATGGCGCTTCTGGTGCGGCTCACGAAGTCACGCATCGCCTGCCGGTAGGCGCGCACTTCCGCGGGGCCGACAGGCAGCTTCTCGGCGTTCTCGGAGTCCTCAAGCTCCAGCATGGCCTCCTGGGGGTCCAGATCTTCCTGGCCCAGCAACTGCAGGAAGCTCACGTCGAAGCCTCGTGAACGCAGTGCCGTGAGTGCCGGGCGGAACGGTTCGGGGTCGAGCAGGTCTGACAGCACCAGCACCAGCGCCCGGCCGGAGCTGAGGGCCACCTGGGTGGCGAAGCTGCGGATGCCCTGGGTGGGCAGCGGGCCGTCAGTCTCGGCACTCAGCCGGTCGATGAAACTCCAGTTCTGCGCCACGGCACGGACGCCAAGTGCGGGCCTGCTGTGTTGGCCGCTGAAGGAGTGCACCTGCGCCAGGGACTCACGCTGGGCCAGGTAGAGGAGCTGGCGGCTCAGTTGGTTCATGAAGTCCGCCTTGCCGTGCAGCTGCATGCTGCGGCTGGTGTCAAGCAGCAGGTGCAGTCTCAGGGTGCGTTCCGCCTGGTGGAGTCTGGTGTAGAGCCGGCCCGTGCGGGCGTAGGCACGCCAGTCCACGTACCTGAGTTCATCGCCGGGCTGGTACTCACGGAAGTCGTGGAACTCGACAGATTGGCCGGGTTCCCGGGCCATGCGTTCGCCGGCTTCGTTGCTCAGCACTCGCGTGGCGAGGGCATAGCGGTCGAGCAGCGCGCGGGTGCGCGGGCTGGTCACCGCCGTTTCGAACCGGCCTGGCTGGCGGTCAGCAGTTCCTGGACGATGTCATCGGTGCTGACGCCTTCCACTTCCGCTTCGAAGCTGAGCAGCAGCCGGTGCCGGAGTGCGGGCAGGGCCGCCCGGCGCAGGTCCTCGAGCTCCACGTTGGGCCGGCCGGCTGCCAGGGC
>CAZBBU010000180.1:0-4074 GCA_964489965.1 uncultured bacterium | reverse complement strand
CGCCATCCACGCGCTCGTGAACATATACGAGAACCCGGGAACCAACGCAGCCGTCATCGCCCAGCACCTGCAGATACCTCCCGCCTTCCTGGCCAAGGTACTGCGCAAGCTTGTAACAGCCGGCTTCATCCAGAGCCGCATGGGCAGGAACGGTGGGGTGGAACTGCTGGTTGAGCTTTCCGAAATCAGCATGCTGGACGTCATCGAGGCAGTTTCCGGCCGGTTGATAGCAGACAACTGCCAGTTGCGCGAAAAGTGCGCCACCCAGCAGCGCAAGGGTCACTGCAACATCAAAGGCGCCTGGTTCCGTGCCACCACCGCGATCCGTCAGGCTTTCTCTGAGATCATGCTCGGTGACCTCACGGACAAGCCGAAGACGCCTGCGGGTGTGGCGGTGGAACTGCCTCAGCCTTCCTGAGCCCCAACGGTCAGGACGCCTGTTCCCGCTGCAGCCTGGCGTCTCGCCGCGCTTGTTGGATCTGCTCCGCGGTCTTGACCCTGCGTGACATGGCCACTGCGAAAACGACGATAGCTGCCAGCGAGCTGAAACCACCGGCAGCCATGAGCCACTGGGCGATATCGCCGCCAGAATAGCGGAACCAGGGTTCGGCAACGGCGCGCATTATCAACCCGGCGTTGTGCAGGTAGAACGTGGCGGCTGTGGCGCCTTCCTGGCGCACGCCACCGGGGCGGGGCATCATCCAGAAGGCAACGCCCATTACCAGTGACAGGAAGAAGCCCAGGAAACCCAGGTGCACGTGCGTCACACGGAAGTAGGCTGCAAGCGATGGTTCGATCATGAAGATGACGCCAAAAACGCCAGTGGCGACGAGGTAGATAAGCCCGAACCTGATGAGCAGTACTTCGAAACGGTTCATCTCTTTCCAGTCTAAGCGGCAGTCGGCGGGTCGCAGGGCGAAAGTAGCTCCGCCCGGCGTTACAGCGCCGGGCGGAGAAGGAGGGTTCTTTCAGATGCGGAACTGCAGGGGCTCAGTGGGCGTGCGCTGCGTCGGCTGCAGGTGCTTCGTCACTCCTGAAGATCTCGGGGTTCTCCTCGCCATGGACGATCAGGTGGCCCATGAGGCCGCGTTCTGCGCGGGACAGTGAGTGGTCTACCAGGACGAGTGTGCTGGGCACGTCCACCTGGAACTCGACTATTGTTGCGCCGCCTGCCGGGACCATCGTGGTCTGCACGTTCTCATTGATGAGGCTGCCGCCTTCGACGTAGACGCGGTCCATGATCTCGCCGATGACGTGGAAGCTGCTGGTGTAGTTGGGGCCGCCGACTCCGAAGAAGATGCGGACGGTCTCGCCCACGTTGGCTTCGAGGGGGTACTGGGTGGTGAGGGCGTCGACTGCGCCGTTGAAGAAGAGGTACTCTGCGCGCTCGTCCATCATCTTCTCGATGTCGAAGCTGAGTTCACCCTTGGTGCCGAAGCGTTCGATGGTGTAGAGCTCGCCCTGCATTACGTAGAACTCCTTGTCCACTTCGGGCAGGCCTTCTTCGGGCTCGACCAGGATCAGACCGTACATGCCCTGCATGATGTGGTGGGCGTGACTGGGGGTAGCGCAGTGGTAGACGTAGATGCCGGGCTGAAGGGCCTTGAAGCTGAAGCTGGTGGTTTCACCCGGGGCCGTCTGGGTGACTGCTGCGCCACCGCCAGGGCCGGTCACGGCGTGGAAGTCCACGCTGTGGGCGTACTTGCTGCTCTCGTCGTTGGTCAGGGTGACGTGAACGGTGTCGCCGACGCGAACACGGAGGAAGGGTCCAGGGACGGTGTCGTTGAAGGTCCAGAAGGTGAAGTTGGTTCCGTCTGCCAGGCGGCCGAGACGCTCAGTGGTGTAGAGATCAAGGTTCACTTCGCGTGGGCCTTCAGCTGCGATGGGGCCGGGGATGTCGGCGGGGTCCTTCGCCAGGCTGGGGGCTTCCTCAACCGTGACGACTTCCGGGTTACCGACTACGAACAGGCCTTCCATGCCGATCTGGCGGTGACCGGGGATGCTGCACCAGTAATCGTAGCTTCCGACTTCGTTGGCCGTGAAGGTAATGCTGGTGGTCTGACCGATGTTGAACACCGAGTCAGTCTTGAGGCCCAGGTCGCCTATGACGAAGTCGTGCTCCATTGCATCACCGTTCTCAAGGGTGACGGTGACTTCGGCGTTCTCGGGCACGTTCAGGGTGGGGTTGATGACGCCGTCAATGTCGCCGCCCACGCCGATGAAGACGAACTTGCCTTCAACGAAGCCGGTGGTGAGGTGGAAGTCGAACTGTTCGACTTCTGCTGATTCGGATTGGGCTTGTGCCGTTCCCGCCATTGGGTATGGCGATACCGTGAGTGCAAGTACTGCAAGTGCTACGGCTGCGAAGATGGTGGTGGCAATACGCATGTGTTGCTCCTTTCGTGACAGAATCCGCATCTCGGATATCTATGTCCGAGTATAAGTATCCTGCACGGACCCCCCCAAGGGAAATTTGTCCTGCTGCACGCTCAACCCCACCACATTACCCTGAGGTTGTGACGGCAGCGAGGGTTACGTACAAGACGGAGAGCGGGAAAGACAGTGCCGCCACAGGGATCAGCTGCACGCTGGGCGCGGAAGAAACAATGGGCAGCCTTGCCGCTTCAGGCTCGGGAGACCCAGGCCGAGCCCGTTCACCGGGAGGTCAGTTCCGGGTCAGTGACACGTAGAAGGAATCATAAGTGCCGCTCACAGCCTGGTCCGCGGACACCAGCTGACCTTCCTGCACCATCTCCCTGAACACACTGGCGACTTCCGGGTCAAAGTGCGTGCCACTGCCGGCAGTGATGAGGTCAATGGCCGCATCGGAGCTGATCGCATGGTGATAGGGCCGATCTGTCGTCACGGCCTCGTATACATCAACAACAGCCAGGACGCGGGCCGCCAACGGAATCTCCTCACCCTTGAGGCCATCAGGATAACCGCTGCCATCCCACTTCTCATGATGCCAATGCACGCCTTCGGCGATCGGTTGAAACTCCACCGAGAGTGACACCAGGATGTCGGCACCAATCTTGCTGTGCTGCTTAACGACCTCGAACTCTTCATCCGTGAGTGCGGCCGGCTTCTGCAGGATGGCCTCCGGCACAGCGAGTTTGCCCAGGTCATGCAGCATTCCGGCCCAGTAGAGATTGTTGAGCTCCTCGGCACTCAGGCCCAGACGTCGTCCGAGCACGACGCAGTTGTGAGCTACGCGTTCGCAGTGGTCCGCGGTCTCACGGTCACGCGTGCTCACCAGGCTCGCGAACAAGCGCAAATTGCGGGCGTACAGGCGCTCCAGTCGCTCCTGACTTGCCTCCGCAGCAGCACGCCGTATCCGGATGCTGGCACCGAAACTGCCGGTGGCAAGAGCCACCAGCAGCAAGAAAAAGGTCCTGTAAAGGACATTGGACCAGTTCTGGGAAATGTTCTCGCTGACAACCAGCGGCATGAACGGGCCAAGCACCAACAACCCCGCTATGAGGGCAGTGATGATTCCGCCTTGCAGCCCCAGTGCAAGACTGGCGATGATCACCGGCAGGTACGCCAGGTGCAGGAAGGCGTTGCCGGTGCCGTCAGTCAGAAAGACCACTGACGCTGTCAGGCCGAGCAGCGCAGCGACCAGCAGGATGACGAGCAACGCCGCTCTCCTGGAACGAACTGGCGCCTCATCAGCGATGAACTGAAAGAAGTGCACGATCCGCTCAAAAACACCAACAGACTCGCGCTCACTTCTCGGCTTGTTGCCTGGTGCAGGGCTAGGGTCCATGCCATCTCCCGTCGAGTGTGCTCCAGACCATTATTAGGCCGGCCGGGCCCTATAGCCTGTGATGAATTAACGCAAGAGGGTACAACCTGGCGACGAGTCTATTGACGTGCGGTTGGAGTGAAGTTAAGATCATTCGGCGCTATTGAGAATACGTTCTCACTGCAACGGTAGCGCACTCTGGGGGTGTTCGCGATGACGACAATGAAACCACTTCTGGGGCTGCTTCTGCTGCTCTCAGCAACCGCCGGGGCCCAGCCTGCTGAAGCGAACGACCATTATCATGTGCATGAGCAGGAAGCGACATA
>CAZBBU010000179.1:0-4080 GCA_964489965.1 uncultured bacterium | reverse complement strand
ATGGGGTCGGGTGGTGGTGCCCTGGCAGGGCGCACTCAGGACCGGTATCTGCACCGCGATCAGGGAGGCGCCGCTGGCAGCCGGCCTCGAGCTCAAAGAGCTCACGGGCTGGCTCGACAGTGAACCGCACCTGACGGCTGGTGCCGTGCAGCTCCTCACTGAGCTTGCCAGTCACGCGGCGGTGCCACAGGGATTGATCCTGGCTCCGTTCGTGCCCAGTGGACTGGAGGCGGAACTCGAGCACGAGGTGCAGCTGCAGGAGCCGACGCTGCTGGCACCTGACCTGGAGCCGGCCACCTGGTTGCCCGCCGGGTCCGTGGGCCCGGAGCTGATCGAGGCTCTCCGCAGCGAAGGGCTGCTGCTGGAACGCGTCGCGCAGAGGGCACGGACACAGCGGCAACTGATGGCGAGCGCCGGCCCTGCAGAGATTGATGACCTGCCGGCCGGCAGCAAACTGCGGACCGCTCTGACCGAACTGCTGAAGGGTCCACTGGAGAGCGCCGCGGAACTGGCGCGCCGGGCCGGCGTATCGTCCGGCACCGTCCGTGGCCTGATCACGCGCGGCCTGGCACGCTACGAGGAGCTGCCCGCACCTGACCCGGAACTGGAACTCCCGCCCGCCCTCGATCTGCCGGCACCCACCCTTGCCTGGCCGGCCAGTGGAGACGTGAGCCTGGTGGGTGGCCAGCGCCGCCAGCGGCTCGCCGAACTGTTGCCACTGCTCCTGGAGGAAGTCAGCCGGGGACTGAGCCCGCTGGTGCTGGCCCCTGAAGTGAGCGTCCTCAACGAAACCGTTGCTTCGCTGCGGGGCCACCTGCCGGTGCTGCCCCTCAAGGGTGACATGAGCGACGCAGAACGCGAACTCGTGTGGCGCCGGGCTGCTTCAGGCGGAGCGCAGGTGCTGGTGACCAGCGCGGCGGGCCTGCTGATCAGGAGCAGACGGCCCGGCAGCCTGGTGCTGCTGGAGAGCGCCAGCAGCAGCTGGAAGCAACTTTCAGGAGCCCGACTGTTCATACCCGAGGCGGCCCGACGGCTCGCCAGAATCGAGCAGCGGCGTCTGGTGGAGACGGAGGTGTTCCTTAACGCGGAACTGAAGACATTGGGCCTGCAGCAGCTGCAGCTGCCACCCGTGGTCCAGCGCGTCCATGTCAGCGACCTGGCGGCGGCCAGCAGCTGGCCACTTGACGCGGACATGAGCAGGGTGCTCAGGCAGGTGCAGGAGCGGGGGCGGCAGGCGATTCTGCTGTCCTCGCGGCGCGGCTTCTCCGGGGCCCTCACCTGCGCGGCCTGCGGCACGGCACTGCCCTGTCCCAACTGCGACCTGCCGCTTCGCTACCACCAGAAGGAGGGGCTCCTGCGCTGCCATCAGTGCAATCACAGCGAGTCCGTGCCGGAGCGCTGCCCGGTGTGCCAGTCTGACGAGCTGCGGCCCAGCCGCGCGGCCGGCACCCAATGGCTGGCCAGTGGCGTCGCCAGGTTGCTGTCGGGGTTCCCGGTGGTGAGTTATGACGCTGACACCCGCACGCTGCCGCAGGAACTGCTTGACGGGCGACCGGGCGTACTGGTGGCAACCACCGCCGCCTTCAGGTTGCCGCCGCTTCCGAATGTCTCGCTCATCGGGGTGACGCTTTTCGATGCGCACCTGAGTCAGAGCGACTTCCGGGCGGCCGAGGAGACGCTGCGGCTGCTGCTGCAACTGCCGGAATTGAGCAGCAAGCCGCGGCCGCTGGTACTCATGCAGTCATTCCAGCCTGGTCACCCGGTGTTGGCCGTGCTGCAGCGACCCGATCTGGCTGACGCACTGACCGAGTTCACCGATGCGACGCTGGCCAGACGCCGGGCGTTTCAATACCCTCCCTTCAGTCATCTGGCCCGGATCGAGGTGTCAGCGCGTGACTGGGCGACAGCCGAATCGGAAGCAAGCCGGCTGCGGGGCGCCCTCCTTGCCAGCGGTGCTACCGAATCCGAGGTTCTGGGGCCCACGCCCGCACAGGTGGCGCGTGTGCGCGGTCGCTTCGTCTGGCAACTGCTGCTCAGGTGCAGCAGCCGGGAGCGGCTCGCCGAACTGCTGCAGTCAATGCCCGGCAGCCAGAAGGGCGCCCGGGTGCGTACGGACGTCGACCCGCGTGGTGCCGGCCTGCAGCTTGACTGACGCCACGGCGGCAGGTTCGTCGGGCAACCTGCGCGCGACATATAGTGGCATACGGTGATTCGGTGACAGAACTGCGCAACAGACGTGCTGGATTCGATTACGAGATCCTGGAGACCTTCGAGGCCGGTATGGTGCTCACCGGCAGCGAGGTCAAGTCGCTGCGTGAAGGTGGTGCCTCGATCAGTGAAGCCTTCGCCCGCATCCGTGACGGCGAGGTGGTGCTGGAAGGCATGAACATCCCGGTGTATAAGCAGGCGAGTTACAACAACCATGAGCCCCTGCGGACCCGCAAACTTCTCCTGAACAGGAGTGAGATCAAGGAACTGAAGGCCGGCCTGGAGCAGCGCGGCCTGGCCATCGTGCCCCTCAAGCTCTACTTCAAGGACGGCTGGGCCAAGCTGCAGATCGGGCTCGGCCGCGGCAGGAAGCGCCACGACAAACGCCAGCAGCAGGCGGCCAAGGACGCCCGGCGTCAGATCGACAGTGCACTGAAGGGCGATCGTTGAGCAGGTGCCTGGCCAGGCTGGCATGCCTGCTGGTGCTGCTCGTCGCCGGCAGTGGTCTGGCGGCTACCGAGTTGATCGTGGCAGGAGTCAGCGTTCCGGGCCTGGATCAGCAGACGGTGGCTGGCGTGTCGTACGCGCCGGCTGCCGGCTTCGCTGCCGCCCTGGGTGCTGAGCTGGAGATTGGCGCGGACACGGTCAGCCTTCGGATTGGGGCCACGCTGCTGGAGCTGCGTCTGACCAGTGACCCCGTACGGACTGATGCCCCGGGCAGCGCCGCGCTCAACGGCCGGGAGCTGGAAGGCCATGCGGCACTGAGTACGCCCGGCGGTGTGCTGCTGCCGGTGAAGACTGTTACCGGCGCCTTCGGCGGCTTCGTAACGGTCCTGAGCGGAAATCGCGATGCCGTGGAGGTGCGCCTGCCGCGCGCCCGACTTCAGGCCATGCGGCACAGCACGGCCGGCGGCAGGGAACGGCTCCTGCTGCAGCTTTCGGCGCCCGCACCCTACCGTGCGCAGTTCAACGCACAGCTCTCCACCCTGGTGATCACCTTTGAGCGCACCGATCCGAACCCGCTTCCGCTTGAGGCTGGTGGCATCCTGTTCGAGCACGCCTGGCAACAGGTGCAGGCCGGTCAGGCAGAAGTGCGCGTCAGGCTGGCACCGGAGGTCAACTTCGACCTGACCAGTGAACCGAACGTGAATGGCGGCTGGCAGCTGGTGTTGAACCTGGCTAGCGACGCCCCGGAAGAGACGCAGCAGCTCGGCGGCCTGAGTGGCGGCCGTGTGATCATCGCCCATGGACAGGACCAGCGGCTGGCCGACCTGGCGCTGGCGCTGGCCCAGCAACTCAGGTCAGCCGGTGTGGAGGTGAGTGTCATGCAGGGGGAACTGCCCGGTCCACCGGCCAGTGCCGACCTGCAGTTGCTCCTGCGCGTGGCCAGTGAGACGCGTGTGATCTACCTGGGCGATCCCGCCACTGAGATGGCACTGGCTCTGGCTGCCCAGGAGGGGCCGGGCGTGGCTCAGCTGCGTCGCGAAATCCTGCTGGGGCTTCATGGCGACCTGACGGCCGGTGAACAGCTGGCCGCCAGGCTGCAGGCGGAACTGCAACTGCCTGGCAGTGCGCTGGCACTGCCTCTCCGGGAGTTGCTCACTGCCAGAGGCGCCGGAGTCAGATTGCAGCTGGGCCACGACCTGCTTGACAATCCCGGCCTGCCGGGCCTGCTGGCGGGCGGCCTGCAAGCGGCCCTGGAGGAGAGATGAACATCAGGCCCGACGCCTGGCGGCGTGCCTTCGCCTCGCCGCAGGTGATCCTGTCACTGCTGGCACTCGTGCTGGCCATCGTGGCCGTGTTCCTCACCAGGCCAAGGCCGATCGAGGCGGAGCCGTTCGAACTTCCTGCCGTCGAGGTGGCGGATCTCGC
>CAZBBU010000178.1:0-4094 GCA_964489965.1 uncultured bacterium | reverse complement strand
ATGACGGCAGCCCAGGCCTGACCAGCGCGGGGGAAGATTACCTCAAGGCGCTGTTTGAGCTGGGTGGTGAGAAGGTGCGGACTCATGAGCTCGCGGACGCCCTGGGGGTCAGTCCCGCCAGTGTGAGCGGAATGCTGCGCAAGCTGGCCCGCCTGGGCCTCGTGGAGCACGAGCGTTACGGCGGTGCCTGCCTTACCCCGGCCGGACGCAAGGTGGCGCTCGAGACCATCCGCCATCACCGGCTGATCGAAACGTACCTGATGGAGGCGCTCGGCTACCCCTGGTTCGAGGTACATGACGAGGCGGAGAAGCTTGAACACCACATCAGTGAGGAGTTCGAGGACCGTATCGCCAGTGCCCTCGGTCACCCGGAATTCGATCCGCACGGCGACCCGATTCCGGATCGCGACGGCGTGATGCCGCTGAGTCGCGGCGAGCCGCTCGCTGACATGGAGGCCGGTGTTGAGCTTCAGGTCACCCGGGTGGGCCGCCTTGACCGGAGTCTCCTGCGCACGCTTGACGCACGCGGCATCGTGCCGGATGGTGTGCTGGTGGTGCGGGCCTGGCTGCCTGACGGCGGAGCTCAGGTAAGTGGCGACCTGGGTGAGCTGACGCTGTCAGCTGAAAGCGTGGCGCAGATCCGCGTCCGGCGGCTGGCCTGACCCTCAGAAGCGCCTGAAAACCACCGCTGCGTTCTGGCCGCCGAAGGCGAAGTTGCTGGACAAGGCGACGTCGACCTGCTGTTCGCGCGCCTCGTTGGGGATGTAATCCAGGTCCAGCTCGGGATCCGGGTCCAGGTAGTTGCGCGTGGGAGGCAGTACGCCGGAATACAGGGCCTGGACGGTGGCGATGCCCTCGATGCCGCCGGCTGCACCCAGCGTGTGGCCGGTCATGGATTTGGTGCTGGATATGGGTGGTACGGAGTTCGCGCCGAACACCGTTTTGTAGGCGATCGTCTCGTTCAGGTCATTCGCGTCGGTACTGGTGCCGTGGGCGTTGATGTAGCCGACCTCGCTGGCGTTGATGCCCGCGGAACGGAGCGCCCAGTTGACGCAACGTACCGCACCCACGCCGCCCGGCGCGGGAGCCGTGATGTGGTAGGCGTCCGCGCTGGTGGCTGCTCCGATGACCTCGGCGTAGATCCTGGCCCCGCGCGCCCTGGCGTGCTCGAGTTCCTCGAGGATGAGGATGCCTGCGCCCTCGCCGGCCACGAAGCCGTCACGGCTGGCGGTGAACGGCCGGCTGGCGGTCTCCGGGCTGTCGTTGCGCGTGGAGAGCGCCTTCATGACGGCGAAGCCGCCGATTCCCATCGGGGTGATCACGGCCTCGCTGCCGCCGGTGAACATGATGTCAGCGTCACCACGCTGGATGGTGAAGAAGGCGTCTGCGATGGCGGTGGAACCGCTCGCGCAGGCCGTTACCAGTGACGTTGATGGGCCGGTGGCCCCGTAACGCATGGCGACCTGGCCGCTGCCCATGTTGGCGATGATCATGGGAATGAAGAACGGCGAGAGCCGCATGGCACCGCGCGCGATACGGGTCTCTGACTGTTCCTCCCAGGTCTTGAGTCCGCCGATGCCGGAGCCGATGGCGGTGCCTGTGCGTTCACCGGCGACCTCCTCACGGCTCAGCCCCGCGTCCTGCAGTGCCAGTTCGGCACCGATGATCGCCAGGTGCACGAAGCGGTCGATCCGCTTGGCCTCCTTGCGCTCCAGGTACTGGCTGACATCCACGTCCACCTGGCCCGCGATGCGGGTGGTCAGGTCAGAGGCGTCAAAATGGGTGATGGGGCCGATGCCGTTCCTGGCTTCGTGCTGGGCACGCAGGAACTCATCCGCGCCCACACCGATGGGAGTAACGGGACCCAGCCCGGTGACTACGACTCTCTTCATAAGCGCAATACTAGCTGCCTGGGCAGCGGGAGATGGTGCCGCCCGGCACTCCCCTCACGCTGCTTACTGGTTGTCGCTGATGAAACGGACGGCGTCGCCGACCGTCTTGATGCCTTCAGCCTGCTCGTCGCTGATCTCGATGCCGAACTCATCCTCGAGGCCCATGATGAGCTCCACGACGTCCAGTGAGTCCGCGCTCAGATCCTCGATGAATGAGGCTTCCATGGTGATGTCATCCCGGTCAGCATCCAGCTTGTCGGCTACAACGTCCTTGATCTTCTCGATAATCTGCTGCTCGTCCACGATTTCCTCCATTTGATGTTGTGTTCCTGGGCTGCAGGCCCTTCAGTAAGCTGCCCCAGGCGAGGGCTGCCGAGCCTCCGCGAATTGTACTACAGGCACTCGCAGGCAGGCGAGTGACAGTCAGTTGCGTACCATCGCGCCGTCCACGGCGATGGTTTGCCCGTTCACGTAGGCGGCTTCTTCACTTGCGAGGAAGGCCACCACGGCCGCCACTTCCTCAGGCTGGCCGAAGCGGGCTGCCGGGATGCGGGCCAGGTAGGCGGCTTTGAGCTCCTCGTCAAGCTGCCTGGTCATGTCACTCTCGATGAAGCCGGGTGCCACCGTGTTGACGGTGATGCCGCGGCCGGCGTACTCGCTGGCCAGCGCCTTGCTTAGGCCGATGAGGCCCGCCTTGGCCGCCACGTAGTTGGCCTGCCCTACGTTGCCGGTGATTCCGACCACGGAGCTGATGTTGATGATCCGGCCGCCCTCGGCTCTGACCATGCCGCGCAGTGCCGCCTTGCTCAGGTGGAAGGCGGCACTCAGGTTGGTGGCCAGGACCGCGTCCCAGTCAGCCTCCTTCATGCGGAGTGCCAGGGTGTCACGGGTGATGCCGGCGTTGTTGACCAGCACGGAGATGGGGCCGAGGCTGGCGCTCACGTCCTTGACCAGCTGTGCGCAGGCCGCCGGGTCGGCTACGTCTGCCTTGAAGGCGGCCGCATTGCCGCCCTGGCTGACGATGGCGTCCACGACTTCCTGAGCCGGGGCTTCGCTGTTTACAAAGTGCACCGCCACGCTGAAGCCGTCCTGCGCCAGCCGCAGTGCCATCGCGCGGCCCAGCCCGCGGCTGGAACCGGTAACCAACGCAACCTTCATGCTGCCACCTCCGCTAACGCCGCCTGCAGGCTGGCCATGTCCGTGACCGCCCAGGCGGCAGCATCGCTCAGGGTGCGGCCGACCAGGCCGGTGAGTACCTGGCCGCTGCCGAACTCCACGAACCTGCTGATGCCGGCGCCTGCCAGCAGTTCCTGTGTCTCCACCCAGCGGACCGTGCCCGTCACCTGACGGGTCAGCAGCCCGGCTTCCCCGCCGGCCAGGTGAGGCTGGGCGGTGACGTTGCTGATGACGGGAAAATCGCCTGCCCGAAACTCGGTTTCGTCAAGTAGTGGTGCCAGTTGCTCCGCTGCCGGCTGCATGAGCGAGCAGTGGAACGGGGCGGACACCTTGAGGGGAATGACCCGTCCGCCGAGCTGCTTGAGTGCGGCGCCAGCTGCGACAACCGCCTGCTCCTCGCCCGATATCACCGTCTGCGCCGGGGAGTTCAGGTTGGCTATCTCAACTATGCCCTCAACCTGGTCCAGGGCTTCCCGGATCTGCACGGGATCGAGTTTCATCACCGCGGCCATCGCCCCGCCGCCCGCCTGTACGGCCTCCTGCATGAGCTCGCCGCGGCGCCGTACCAGTCGCAATGCGCTTTCCAGGGTCAGGCTGCCGCTGGCCACCAGGGCGGTGAATTCGCCCAGGCTGTGACCGGCAGCCAGCGCCGGCTTCGGTCCGCCCGCCTCGAGCCAGGCCGCCCAGGCCGCGACCCCGGCAGCTACGAGTGCCGGCTGCTGGTTGGCGGTCAGCTTCAGTTGTTCTTCAGGGCCCTCCCACATCAATCCGAGAAGGCCGGGCAGCACCGCTTCTGCCTCATCCAGAACCAGGCGGGCGGCAGGGCTGTGGCTGTGGAAGTCACGGGCCATGCCGATGACCTGGGAGTTCTGACCGGGAAAGAGAGCGGCGAAGCTCATGCTGCGCCCCAGGTCAGCACGGTGGCCGCCCAGGTGAGACCCGCGCCGAACGATACGAGCAGCAGGTTGTCACCTTTCCCGATGCGCCCGTCATCCAGTGCCGTGCACAGTGCCAGGGGGATGGAGG
>CAZBBU010000177.1:0-4126 GCA_964489965.1 uncultured bacterium | reverse complement strand
AGCGCGCGATCTGGAAGTAGCGGTCGACTCCGCCGATCATGAGCATCTGCTTGAAGAGCTGGGGACTCTGCGGCAGGGCGTAGAAAGCGCCCGGTTGCAGGCGTGACGGCACCACGAAGTCCCTGGCGCCCTCGGGTGTGGACAGGGTCAGCAGGGGAGTCTCGACCTGCATGAAGCCTTCGGAATCAAGGTGATCCCAGATGGCCTTGCTTATGCGGTGCCTGAGTCTGAGCGGCGCGGCGGCCTCGGGCCTGCGCAGGTCCAGGTAGCGGTGGCGGAGCCGGAGTTCCTCGCTTACCTCGCTGGCATCCACGCTGCCGTCGATCTGGAACGGGGGAGTGCGCGCTGCTGACAGTACCTTAAGCTCTGCAGCCAGCACTTCGACCTGTCCGCTGCCGCCGGGCTTCCGCTGCCCCTCGGGTCGCTCGCGTACGGTGCCGGTCACCTGCAGGACGTATTCACTGCGGACGGTCTCGGCCTGTCTGAACGCTTCCCCATTGTCGGGCTCCACCACAATCTGTACCAGGCCGCTGCGGTCGCGCAGGTCTATGAAGATGAGCCCGCCGAGGTCACGCCTGCGGTTCACCCAGCCCTGCAGCACCACATCCTTGCCTGCCAGACTCGGTGGCAGTTCGCCACACCAGTCAGTTCGTTTCATCATTCATCCGTTCCTGTAGCCACTTGAGCAGTCCGTCTTCCGCCACGCTGGTCTGCTGGCCGGTCTTGAGGTCACGCGCCATGAAGATGGCGCCGGCGCGTTCCTGATCGCCGCGCAGCAGGGCGTAGCGCGCGCCGCTGCGGTCTGCTTCCTTGAGGCCCTTGCCGGGATTGCGGGGCAAATAGCTGTGCTGCACGTTGAAGTCGCTGCGCAGCCCGCGGCTGGCTGCTGCCACCTCGCTGACTGCTGCGTCGTCCAGTGGCACCAGGAAGGCCACTGGTCTGGGCGCGGTGCCGGTTGCGATGCCGTCAACCTCCATGGCGTCGAGCACGCGTTCCATGCCGAAGGCCCAGCCTATGCCCGGCGTGGCGGGTCCCCCAAGGCTCTCGATGAGACCGTCGTAACGGCCGCCTCCACTCAGGGCGGACTGGGCGCCGATTCCGCTATGGTGCACCTCAAAGGCTGTCCTGCGGTAGTAGTCGAGGCCCCGGACGATTCCGGTGTCGATCTCGAAGGGGATGTTCCACGCTCCGAGCCAGCCGGTGACTGCGTCGAAGTGCTGGCGGGCTTCCTGTCCCAGGAAGTCGAAGGGGCGTTTGAGGCCTTCAATGAGCTTCCTGTCGCCGGGGTCCTTGGCGTCAAGCAGGCGCATGGGATTGAGGCGCAAGCGCTCCTGGCTGGTTTCCGTCAGCTGACTGCGTACGGGTTCGAGTTCCTGCCGCAGGTAACTGTTGTAGGCGGCGCGGTCTTCCGGGTCTCCGACACTGCCGAGTTTGACCAGCAGGTTGGTCAGGCCCACGGAGCTGAGGGAGTCATACAGGAGCGCGATGGTTTCCGCGTCGATGACGGGTGCGTCGAGGCCGAGCACTTCCAGGTTGGCCTGGTGGAACTGCCGGAACCGGCCCCGTTGCACGTTCTCGGCCCTGAACACGGGTCCCATGCTGAAGAGCCTGACAGGGGAGGGCCTGACGTGCATGCCATGCTGGATGTAGGCGCGCAGCAGGCCCGGGGTGAACTCGGGCCTGAGTGTCAGTGAGCGGTCGCCACGGTCGGAGAAGGTGTACATCTCCTTCTGCACCACCAGGTCAGAGCTCTCACCTGCTGTCTTGACGAAGGTGTCGGTGTACTCAAAGACGGGCGTGCGGATCTCGCGGGCGCCCGCCCGTTCAAGTGTCTGTCTGACATTGGCCTCAAGCAGGCGCCAGGCGGGCACTTGCTCGGGCAGAATGTCGTGGGTGCCTTTTACGGCTTGGGGCTTCATGACGGCACAGTCTACACTGCGCTGCCGGGCGGACCGGTGCTGCGGCCCGGGTCAGTCGCGATTGATGGTCAGAACGTTGCTGCGCACTCCGTCAACCACAACGAACAGCGTGCGACCGGGGTCGTTGGCTGCGATGGTGACTTCGATGCGCGAGTTGCTCCAGCTGCCCGGTGCATACGCCCGGCCGCCGACGCCGTACATGTCCGCGCCGACGAGCACGTAGTTGCCGGCGTCATACCCGCCTTCACCGGTGCCCAGGTAACGTCCCTGGATCGAGAGCGTGTTGCCGTCCACATGCAGGTTGTAGATCTGCGGCAGGACGGTGTTGGCGACAGTCTGAGCCTGCGGTGCGCACGCAGCCAGGACGGGCAGGAGCAGCAGCAGGACCGGTAGGAGCTGACGGAAAGGAGCTTTTGCAACAGGCATCGGTGTTTGCCTCCTGTGGAGAAGGCTACACGGACCGGGCAAAGGCCGTCAATGGGAACTTTCATACCTGCTGCGGCCCGGTTACGATGCCTTCCTGATGAGTCATTTCTTTGCCTACATGGCGCGCATGAAGTTCATTCGCCGTTGGGGCCTTATGCGCAACACCAAGACCGAGAACATTCAGGAACACAGCCTGCAGGTGGCCATGATCGCGCATGGTCTGGCGGTGATCCGTAACGAGCGTTTCGGAGGCAACGTGGATCCGGCGCGGGTTGCCCTGCTGGGCGTTTATCACGACGCCGAGGAGGTCATCACCGGTGACCTGCCCACGCCCATCAAGTACTTCAATCCGCAGATCAAGGATGCATTCGATGAGCTTGGCGCGGTGGCGCAGGAGCGGCTGCTGTCGATGCTGCCCGAGTTCATGCGGCCTTCCTACGAGGGCCTGTTCCGTCCTGGCGGGCAGTCAGAGGCGGAACTCGAACTGGTCAAGGCGGCTGACAGGATCTGTGCTTACCTTAAGTGCCTTGAGGAAGCCAAGGCGGGCAACATGGAGTTCAGCCGCGCCGAGCAGCAGGTCTGGCGCTCGCTGTTTCAGATGAACCTTCCTGAGGTTTCCTATTTCCTGGAGACGTTCATCCCCAGTTTCCGGCTGACGATCGACGAGCTCAATTAGTGACGCCAGTGAGCATGATGTGTAACTTACTCATGCGCCGGCATATGCTACACTGTGTGTATGTCCATAAGGGCCTTGCTCCCGCTGCTCATGTTCCTGGCTTTCGGCTTGGCTCACGAGCCGGCCCTGGCGGCCTACGAGGCGGCAGCGGAGCCTGGGCTTCATGCTCAGTCGCGACTCCAACTCGCGGGCTTTCCGGCCTTCGAGTTCCAGCAGCTGGACGGGGAGCCGCTGATCCTGCTTGGCGCCAACGCCTTCACGCCCCAGCAGCTGCTGCAGTTCGTGATGTCATTGCCTGAGTTCATCGACGAGGCCAGCCGGCTGGTGCCCGGTCAGGCGCTGTCACTCAGGCAGGCCGGCGTCGAGGGCTACGTGGCGCTGTCTGCGCACTATGACGAACCCATGAACCGCTTCACGCTGACGTTCCTGGCCGAGGCGCCGGCGCACGTCGCCAGCGTCGCGGCGGTGCGTGGCCTGGGGCTCAACCTGGCGGACATGCTGCTGACGCGGGAGTGAATGTGGTGAATCAATTAAAGGGTAATTATATTTACACAGCTGGATTTCGGTACGGTTGCCCCCTGCCATGAGCGAACGCAGTGAACTCGTCCTGAAGCTCGATTCCGAGCTCACGCGAAACCGTCACATCGCCAACCTGACTGAGGAAGATCGCCGGCTGCTGGCAGCCGAAGCGGTCAAGAACCGCGACGCTGACCTGTTGTGGGCCATCACCGCCAGCTACCTGAGCCGCAAGGGCCGCAAGGGCTCGAACCTGAGCCAGAACACCCTCAAGCAGTACGAGCGTGGCGTTCGTGAGCTGCTGCTGATGTGGGAGCACGTGAACCTGCTGAGGCCGGGTGAGGACGCGGCCGCGAACTATGTGGAGGACCTGCGCACCGGCCACACCGCTCCGCTGCAGCGGGCTGCGCCCATCAGCCACACTGCGGGTGCGGAGCCCGGCAAGGGCCGGCGAAGGCGCGCGGACGGCAAGTACAGCGAAGCCACCATCGCCATCAAGATCTCCGCAGCCCGGCTGCTCTACGCCGCCCTCGCCTGGGCCAAGGTGTTCACCGGCGAGAACCCGTTCGAGGGCGTCAGCATCGGCAAG
>CAZBBU010000176.1:0-4146 GCA_964489965.1 uncultured bacterium | reverse complement strand
CCACGCCAGTTCGGGCGGGTCACCGCTTCCGGTGCAGCCCTGAGTCACACCGGCAGCGAGTGTCTGCCCTGGGCCGGCGGCATCACCGGCCCGGGTGTCGCGGCCCAGGGCAACATCCTGGCGGGACCCGAGGTGCTGACGGCCATGGTCGACACCTGGAAGAGTTCGTCAGAACCGTTTCCCGAGCGGCTGCTCGCCGCCCTGCAGGCCGCGGAGGACGCCGGTGGTGACAGCCGCGGTCGCCAGTCAGCCGCCCTGTATGTGGTGGGTGAAGGAATGGGTTACGGCGGACTGTCTGACCGCTGGATTGACTTGCGGGTAGACGACCGTCCGCAGCCCATCCCGGAACTGAAGCGACTGCTGGGTCTGTACCGCCTGATCCTGGGCGGGCCCGAGGGCGAACCCGTGGAGCTCAGCCGGACCGAGATCTCATGGCTGCAGCGGCACTTCAGTCTGCCGGAATCCGGTGTCTGGGACTCGGCTACCGAGGAACAGTTGCGGCTGCTCTACGGCCGTGAGAACCTGGAGGACCGCTGGCTGGGTGGACCCCGGGTGGACCCGGGAGCCTGGCGGCACCTCAGGAGCGTGCTGGCAGCCTGAGGCTGAGCAGCAGCACCAGCAGGTAGCAGGTCACGCCCAGCAGCAACGCCGCCTGGTAACCCCAGATCAGCGCCAGCAGCACCGTGGCGACGCTGCCGATGACCGAGAAAACACCGTTGACGGCCCAGGCGCCGGCCACCCGGCCGGGTGCCGCGGCCAGCTGGCGCAGGCCGGCTGGCAGTTGCATCCCCAGGAACAGGCTGACCGGCAAGAGGGCGACGATCGCGGTCAGTACCCGCACCGGGGTGGGCGAGCCCTGCAGCGCGGATGCCAGCTGCGGCCAGGCGAAGTGCCAGGCAAGCGTGAGCAGCACTGTGAAGAGCGGTGCCCACAGCAGAGGTCTGCGCTGGCGCTCGCCCAGAAGGCTGCCCAGGCCGCCTCCCAGCAGCATCACGGCCAGCACCAGGCTGAGCGCCAGAGTCGGGTGGCCCACGAACAGTTGTGACCGCTGGATGAAGCCCAGCTGCAGTGACATGAAACCCGCGCCCAGCAGGGCGAACACGGCGGGTGCCGCCGGCCAGTGCGCGGGCCGGCGGCTGAACGCGAAGAGCAGCACGGAAGCCAGCAGAAGTAATCCCGCCACCAGCGCCACGGGCTGGAACACTGCCGGCAGGCCGGTCTCGAACTGGAAGAAGAAGGGCCGTGAATCCGTGACGGGCTCCAGGTTCAGCCCACCCTGCTTCGCTTCGGCGACCAGCTCGATGACCGTGGCGCGGCCGTCAGCCAGGCGGTCCAGCGGCGGGCCGGTAAGCAGGCCGGGCAGGTACAGCAGTCCCAAGTTCATCTGCTCGGCGGCGCGCGCCCAGGTGACCACGGCCTCACGTTCAAGCGGCTCGCCTGACACCACGAGCAGCGGCAGGGGCCGCGGGCCGGACTGGTCGAGCAGCGCCAGCAGGTGGTTGCCAGGCTCGTCCACGCCGGCCCCGGCGAGTGCGGTGTAGGCGGTGAAGAAGGCGCGTGACAACGTGGGCTCGTCGTAAAGCTTCAGGGCGATGACGCCACCCGGAGCCAGGTGCTCCAGGTAGTCAGTGAAGGCCTCCAGCGTGTAAGTACTGGCCTCGCTCAGGGCGAAGCCACGCAGGTCGCTTGACTGGGTGATCACGTGGGCCAGCATTATCAGGTCGAACTCAGTGCCGAGGCGCCTCAGCACGCTGCGACCCTCGTCCACGTACAGCTCCACGCCTCCGTAGCCGGAACTGCTCACCTGTTCAACCAGCTCCAGGCCGGCGCCGTTCAATTCGGCGGCAACGATCCGGTCCGTGCCGGCCAGGCGGGCCAGACTGGCGTCCAGACCTCCGCCGGGGCCCAGGAGGAACACCGAGTCGGGTTGCAGCACCCGGAAGGGCAGGTAGCCGATGTCAGCCCTCAGCGCCGGGTCGTCCTGCAGCGGCACCAGCGAGCCGGCCGCCCCGTCCACGTACAGGTAGTGCGCGCCGCCGTCAGCTCGTTTGATCAGGTGGCTGCTGGCGAACGCGTCGCTGGCCTCGAGGACCACCTCAGCGCCGGCGGCAAGTTCGCCGCTGAGTGGTTTGCCTGCCGCCAGCCCGGCCAGGTCGGGCTCCAGCTGGCCCGCCAGCAGCGGCAAGGGCAGCAGCGCCAGGGCGGCCAGGAACACGTACGGCCTGCGCGGTCCTAAAGTGACGGCAGCGCTGACGAGCAGCAGCGCGGCCAGCAGCGCGGTGAGGGTGGGGCTGAACACGCCCAGCAGTGGCAGAGCCAGCAGGGTGCCGCTGCCGGCTCCCAGCAGGTCCGCCCAGTAGAGCCTGTGGCTGCTGGCGGGCCAGTGGCTGAACAGGCTGCTCAAGGTCATGCCGGTGAAGAGGAAGGGCGGCAGGATCAACAGCAGTACCGCCGGTCCCGAGTTGGCCAGCAGACCGGTCGCCGCCACGGCCAGTGCGGCGCTCACGGCGGCGAGCGCCGCCCAGAGGCTGGTGCGTTCCGGCCTGCGCAACTCTGGCAACAGGGCAGCCAGGGCCGCGCCGAGTCCCAGGCCCAGCAGGGCCAGGGACAGCACCATGAAAACGAAGCCCGAGTAGTGGATCAGCGACAGCAGCCGGGTCAGTGAGACCTCGAACAACAGGCTGCCGGCCGTGAGCAGGAAGGTGCCGGCCAGCACGGCCGGGCCTGGCCTCACCGCTGACTGCGCATGCGGGGGTCGAGCAGGTCGCGCAGGCCGTCACCCAGGAAGTTGAAGCCCATGACGCTGAGCATGATCATCAGACCGGGGAACACGCCCAGCCACCAGGCTTGCCGCATGAAGGAGCGGCCTTCGGCCAGCATGCGGCCCCAGCTCGGGTCGGGCGGTTGCGTGCCGAGTCCGAAGAAGCTGAGGGCCGCCTCGGCCAGGATGGCGAAGGCCAGGCTGATTGATATCTGCGCGATTATCGGGCCCAGTGAGTTGGGCAGCACGTGGCGCATCAGCACACTGAAGCGGCCGCGGCCCAGCGCGCCGGCGGCAGTCACGAACTCGCGCTGCCGTACGCTCAGCACGGCGCCCCGCGCCACGCGCGCGAAGATCGGCACGTACACGATGGCGATGGCGATCATGGCGTTCTCGATGCCGCGCCCCAGGATGGCCATGATGGTGATGGCCAGCAGCACGGCGGGGAAGGCGAAGAGTATGTCCATGAAACGCATCACCACTTCGTCCAGCCAGCCGCCGAAGAAGCCGGCCAGTGAACCCAGCAGTACGCCGGCTAAGGTGGAGATGCCCACTGCTATCAGGGCCACCTGTACTGACACGGCTGCGCCGTGCAGGATGCGGGAGAAGACGTCACGGCCGAACTCGTCAGTACCCATGATGTGCTGCGGACTGGGACCGGTGAGCCGGGCGGCGAAGTCCATGGCCACCGGGTCGTGCGGCGCAAGGACCTGACCGAACAGTGCGGCCACGAGCAGCAGGAAGATGATGACGCTGCCCAGCATCGCCAGGCGGTGTTTCAGGAAGCGCTTGAAGAAATCGGGAGCCATGTTTTCTAGGCGTATTCCAGACTGGGGTCCAGGACCAGGTAGGACAGGTCGGTGAGCAGGTTGATGACCGCGAAGGTGGCGGCGAACAGCAGCAGAGTCGCCTGCAGCACCGGGTAATCGCGCTGCAGGGTGGCGTTGAGCGCCATGGAGCCCAGACCGGGCCAGGAGAAGATAATCTCGATGATCACCACCGCTGACAGGAGCGTGGCCATCTGCAGGCCGATGATGGTGGCGATGCTGATGGCTGCGTTGCGGAGCGCGTGGCGGTTGACCACGGTGCGTTGAGGCAGGCCCTTGGCGCGGGCGGTGCGGATGTAATCCTGGCCGAGTACTTCCAGCATGGCGCTGCGCACGAAGCGCGTCATGATGGCGCCGCTGGTCACGCCGGCGGCCACCGCTGGCAGGAGCAGGTGGCTCAGCCAGGGCCAGACGCCCTGCGTTATGGGTACGTAACCGCTGGCCGGCAGCCAGTCGAGCGTTTCTGCGAAGAACACGATCAGGAGGATGCCCAGCCAGAAGTCCGGCAGGGACACGCCGAACTGGCTGAATATACCGACGCCCACGTCACGGGTGCTG
>CAZBBU010000175.1:0-4183 GCA_964489965.1 uncultured bacterium | reverse complement strand
GCAGTCTCGCTCCGGTGCCGGCCAGGTTCTGTCGGGCGCATTCGAGGGCGTCCTGGCTGAGGTCAAGGCCCAGCTGCGGTCCGCTGCCGCCCATGGCGCTCCATTCCGCCAGCAGAGTACCGGAGCCACACATCAGGTTCAGGTAGCTGCCCGCGGGATCGCGACCCTCCAGAAGCAGGCGGTTCATGGCGGCAGCGATGGTGGCGTTGAGGCCGCCGTCAAGGTTGCAGACCCGCCAGCTGCGGGCTGAAAGTGGCCGCGGCGTGAGCCGCAGCAGCACCTGCCAGTCGCGGCCCACGCGGCGCACCCGGATGAGCAGCTCGCCATCCGAATCGTCCTGCTGCAGGCCAGTGCCCCTGGCAATCTCCTCCGCCAGCCGCCTGAACACCGCGCTGTCCGAGCCGGCGGCGCTCAGGCGGAAGCCCTGGTGGCCACCGTTGGCGATCACAGCACGGCAGGCAGCCAGAAGTCGCCGCAGGTGCTGGTCACCGAGCAGCGCCTTGGGGCGCGGCACTGTGAAGTCAAGCACCAGATGGAAGGCCACGGCCAGGCGTGCCCGGCCCAGCAGAGTGGCTGTCCGCGCGACTCCCTGCTGGCTGCGGAAAGTGGCGGCGGTCGGATCGCGCTGCTGCGCGCCTGTGTAACCGAGTTCGGCCAGTTCAGTGAGTGCCATGGGAAGGAGGCCCTCCAGGGCCTCCAGCTCAAACCTGTTCTCAGTTGCGGCTGCCAATTGCTCAGAAGCCGTAGTTCATGCCCACGCGCGCCACGTAGGTGGCGGCGCCGGCGCTGGGCGCCACGGTGAAGGAGGGGCCCATCTCCAGGAAAAGCGATGCGGGTCCACCGGGCAGGCTGTACTCAAGCCCCAGCAGCAACTCCAGGTCCAGCGCAGCGGCCGCGCCGACGCGGACGAGCACGCCGGGTCCGGCGTAGAGGGTGGTGCCGGGCTGGCCGAAGATGGCGTCCCACTCCCAGAAGCCGGCGAGTTCCACCGAGAACGCCCCCGGCAGTGCGTAACCGACCGCCAGTCTTGCTCCCAGGTTCTCCGTGAAGATGTCCCGCATGCCGAACTGCAGCGAGCCGATCACGGGATGGCCGCCGCCGATGCCGAAGTAGGTGCCGGGCAGGGCCAGCTGGCGCGAGTTCTGGATCTGCTGCTCGAGTTGTGAGAGTATCTGCGCCATCTGCTCATCAGTGAGCGGGTCACGTTCACTCACACTGAGGCCACCGGGGTCATCGAGTGCCGACAGGCCAGGGAACAGGTCTGTGCCCGCCTGCTGGTTCAGGTATTCCTCGATCTGTGCCAGCCGCTCGGCCAGGTCCCACACGAAGTCCGTGTCAGCTGCACCTTCCAGCAGCTGTTCCAGCCGCAGCAGCCGCTCGTTGTTACGGGCGGCGTCCTCGATGGCCCTCTGGAAATCAGGGTCACCTATGAGGTCCGTGATGGAGCTGCTCAGCAGGTCCAGCAGCCTGGCTGCCACCACCGCCAGCTCGTAGCGTGTGGCTGCACGCGCACCAGCGAACGTGCCGTTGGGGTAACCGGTGATGACACCGAGTGCTGACAGCCGGTCAACCGCGTCCGCGGCCCAATGGTCATCACTCACGTCCTGGAACTGCTCCGGCGGCGGCTGACTGGCACCCGTCGGCAGTCCGGACTGTGCCGTGCCCATGCCCACCATGGCCAGTAGCAGCACCAAGATTCCCTTCCTGAAAGCTTCCACTCGTCTTCCTCCCACACTCTCCAGGCTGGCCGGACCAACTGCCAGTCAGGCTACATGGTGGCATGTTTCGGGAGTGATTGCAGTGCCCCTTGACCCTGTCTTAAGCTCGGGCGTGTCCACAGGCCCGCCAGCCGCGCTCTACCTGCACGTGCCTTTCTGCCCGAGCATCTGCCCCTACTGCGATTTCCACAAGATGAAGCGCCACAACGGGCTGGTGGCCGGTTACCTGGATCGGCTCGAACTCGATTCCGCCGCCCTGGCCTCCCGTTATCCCGGTTCGATGCGCACCATCTACCTGGGCGGGGGCACGCCATCGATGCTGGCGGATGAGGAGCTGGCACGCATCTTCGCGCTGTTGCATCGTGACTGGGGGCTAGGGACTGCCGTTGAGGTGACGCTCGAAGCCGACCCGTTGACCTTTGATGCCACGCGCCTGCAGTTCTTCCGCCAGCTCGGTGTGAGCCGCCTGTCGATCGGCCTGCAGTCGCTGTCGGACGCCACCCTGAGGTTCCTGGGACGGCAGCACGACGCCGCCGAGGGCCGGGAGGCGGTGGAGATGGCGCTGGACGCGGGCTTCGAGGTGAATGCGGACATCATCACCGCGGTTCCCGGTCAGGATGCCGAAGGGGACCTGCGGGCGCTGGCAGCCACCGGGGTGAACCACGTGAGCGTGTACAGCCTGACGGTGGAGCCGTTCACGCCTTTCGCCATGCGCGGTGTGACGGTGGATGAGGACCAGGCAGCCGCTGACTTCGAACTGGCCCGGGAGTTGCTTCAGGAGTACGGGCTGGAGCGCTACGAGGTTTCCAACCACGCGCGGCCCGGCTCTGAATCGCAGCACAATCAGGTGTACTGGGGTGGCAGCCATTACCTGGCGCTCGGGCCGAGCGCGGCTTCGTTCGAGCCGGCCGAGCCTGGCAGCGGCCTGGTGGGTGTCAGGCGCACGCAGCCGCTGATCCGCAGCTGGCTGCTGGGCGGTCCCGCCGAGGAGCAACCCGTCGACGCGGTGGAGCACACGCTGGAAAGCCTGATGACCGGACTGAGGACCAGGGACGGACTCGACCTGGCTGCACTCGTCAGGCGCGGCGGTGCCGATCCGCGCAAGGTGTTCAGCGGGCCGCTCTCAGAGTTGTGCGGACATGGGCTGCTGGAACTGGATGACGAACGCCTGAGCGCCACGGAGGAAGGTCTCCCCCGTCTGAACGCACTGTTGCGCCGCTTCTTCAATGAACGCGAAGCGGCGCAACAGCGGTTCAGTGAGCTGCAAAGATCCTAGGCCCGGCTGGCCTCGACCTCGTGTTGAATCGCCTCGAGCAGCCGCACGATCACGCTGGCGCTCGCGAAGTCCAGGCCTTCCGCCCGGACTTCTTCCAGGGCGTCATCAAAGCGTGCGACTTCTGATCCGAAGCCTTCCAGGTACGCAACGGGATCGCTGGCACCGGCTTCCACCGCGGCTACCGTGAGTGCGCGCTGGCTGCTGCGCAGGTCCAGAAGCAGTCCGCCGGCTCCGATCTTCTCCCACTTGCTTTCCTTGTCGAGCTCGCCGAGCGTGTCACGCAACCAGCCCAGCGAGAAGCGTTCGCCGACGCTGTAGAAGCTGCTGGCGGCCGTCAGCAGATCCTGGCCGGTGGCGCGGCTGACCTCGATGGCGCCGACGCTGGCGGGCAGGAAATCGAACGACGCAGTCGCCACGGCCACGTGCTCCGGCAGGCCCAGCTCCAGGTACTCGTCGGCCGCCTGCCTGAACCTTGCGGCGGGGCCGGGCGGCAGGAGCCCGGGCAACTGCTGGCGCAGCTCGCGCAGCGGCGCCTGGTAGGTGTCCACGAACTCGGCCACCGGGACCTTGCCGTGCCCGGAAAGGATTATCCACTGCACCAGGCCGTCGACCGCGCCGACAAGCTCGTCCAGCAGCCGGTACTGCAGTGCGGCCTCCACCTTGTTGTCGAGGCTGAAGACTTCAGCGACGTAGCTGTCGGCACTCAGGATCTCCAGGGCGACCAGCGAGGCGCGGATCACCTCGACCGGCGTTGCGCCCGTATCGCGCAACTGGCGGTGCACGAAGGCGATGCCCAGCAGGTCCACGACCTTGTTGGTGAACTGCGTCGCCGTGATCTCCCGGCGCAGCGAGTGCTGGCGGGTGGCTTCCGGGAAGCGCTCCACCAGGGCAGATGGGAAGTAGTCGAGCAGGTAGTGCTGGAAGTGGGGTTCCTCGGGGAAGTCCGTCTCGAGCAAGCGGCGGTACAGCCCCATCTTCACGTAGGCCAGCAGCACCGCCAGTTCCGGCCGGCTGTAGCCGAGTCCTGCCCGGGCCAGCTCCTGCAGCTGACGGGGTGAGGGCAGCGACTCCACGCGGGGGTCCAGGTCACCCCTCTCCGCCAGGTACTCCTGCAGGGAGCTGAACAGTTGCAGGTCATCCACGCTGCGGGGCGCGGCCATGCTCAGGGCCAGTGACTGGCTGTAGTTGT
>CAZBBU010000174.1:0-4184 GCA_964489965.1 uncultured bacterium | reverse complement strand
GGCTTCCTCATCGGACTGGAACGCGAGCGGAAGCGGGAAGTCCAGGGTTCGATCTTCGCCGGCATCAGGACGTTTCCCGTCATCGCCATATTCGGGGCCATCATCGGCCTGCTCACGGCTGACCACGGGGTGGGCGTTCTGCTGGTGGGCCTGGCTTCGGTGACAGTCATGGCGGGACTCGCCTACTGGCGCGAGTCGGAGGGCGAGAAACTGGGCGGCACCACCGGTTTCACCGTGCTGGTCACCTTCGGCCTCGGTGTTCTGGCCTCACTGAGCCTGGTGGGCGCGGCCCTGGCCGGGGCCGTGATCGTGACCGGCCTGCTGTCCATGCGCAAGGAGCTGCGGGACCTGTCGAACACGGTCACCCGCCAGGACCTGTTCGCGGTGGTGCAGTTCGCTGCAGTCAGCCTGATCGTGCTGCCGCTCGTGCCCAACGAGTCGTTCGGCCCCTGGGGTGTGTGGAACCCACGCTCCATCTGGCTGCAGGTAGTCCTCATCTCCGGTATCTCGTTCCTGGGTTACGTGACGATGAAGATGGCCGGCCCCAGGCGCGGCTCGGCCCTGTCCGGCATCCTGGGCGGCTTCGCCAGCTCCACCGCGGTCATGCTCACCTTCAGCCGGCGTTCCGAGGAGAACCCGCAGCTGTCCGGTACCTTCAGCTTCGCTGCCCTGGCGGCTTCCACCACCTCGGTCATCCGCGTATACATCATCGTGGCGCTGATCGAGCCGGACCTGGCCTCCGCTGCCATGCTGCCGCTCGCGGCGATCATGCTCACCTGCGCGGCCGGCGGCCTGTTCGCGAGGCTGCGCCGCCATGACCCTGACAGCGAGGACGTGAGCATCAGCAACCCGTTCGAGCTGAGGACCGCTTTCGAGTTCGCGGTGCTGTACGCGGCCATCCTGCTTGTCACCCGGGCTGCCAGCGAATGGCTGGGGACCGGCGGTACCTACCTTGCCAGTTTCCTGGGCGGCATCATCCGTCCGGACGCCATCGCGCTCTCCCTCACCGGAGCCACTTTTGAGTCGCTTGAGCTGACGGTGGCCGTGCGTGCCCTGACGTTGGCGATCGCCGTCAACTGCGTGTTCAAGGCGATTCTGGGTTCAACGCTGGGCAGCAGCGGCTTCCGCCGCAGCGTCGCCGGCACGCTGATCCTGGCAGCACTTGCGGGCGTGGCCGTGTCGTGGCTCGTGCCACCCCTGCAGTTCCAGATTCCCGCTTCCTGACTGCTGCACATTTGCTGCTGCCTGCCGCGCCGGCCTGGCTGTTGTTGGTAAACTGCAGGCAACTGATGAAGCCTGCTGCAACTGCCTGCAAATTTCACACCCTGTTTTTGCGTGCGAGTCGAAGCGTCGGCAGGCTGCCGGATTGACCAAGGCCAACCGGATCACATGGAGGATTGATGGACCAGATTCAGCGCGGACTTGTGGGCGTGAAGATTGACACGTCCCACATCTGCTTTATCGATGGTCAGAAGGGCCAGCTCATCTACCGCGGTTATGACATCCGCGAGCTGGCTGACAAGGCCACTTTCGAGGAAGTCGTTCACTTGCTGTGGAACGGAGACCTGCCGGACCGCGGGCAGCTGACGGCTTTCCGGGCGCGCCTGCGGGAGCACCTGGACCTGCCTGCAGGTGTCCTGGAGCTGCTTCGCTCGCTTGGCCCGGATGTGCCGCCGATGCATGCGCTGCGGACGGCCGTGTCGGCGCTGGGCGCCAGGGATACCGCTGCAGACGGGCTTGACCGGGACAACCTGGAGCGTATCGGCCTGCGCCTTACGGTGCAGATCCCTGCGCTGGTTGCCGCGCTGGTCCGCCTGCGTCAGGGACTGGATCCCGTGGCGGCTGACCCGGAGCTGTCCCTGGCCGCCAACTTCCTGTTCATGCTGACGGGTGAGAAGCCGAGTGAGGCTGCCGTTCGGGTGATGGACGTGGCCCTGGTACTGCATGCCGAGCATGGGGCCAATGCCAGCACTTTCGCCGCGCGCGCCACGGCTTCCACACTGACGGATGCGTACAGCGCCATCACCGCTGCGATCGGTTCCCTTAAAGGGCCGTTGCATGGCGGCGCGAATACTGCCGTGATGGAGACCCTGGAGAGTCTCAGCGGCGTTGAGGCCGTGGAGCAGTTCGTCCTGGACAAGCTGGCCGAGCCCAAGGGTCGCGTGATGGGGTTCGGTCACCGGGTGTACCGCGTGCTTGACCCGCGTGCGAACGTGTTGCGCAAGGTGGCTGCCGAGCTGGCTGCTGAACGTGCGGATATCGATCCGGATGCCACGCGCTTCTTTGACATGAGCACTGAGATGGAGCGGGTCATGGACCGGGAGATGGACAAGCGCGGCAAGCAGGTCAAGCCGAATGTTGATTTCTTCTCGGCGAGCGTCTATCGCATGCTGGGCTTTCCGACTGACATGTTCACTCCGGTGTTCGCGGCGGCCAGAGCGCCAGGCTGGATGGCGCACCTGTTCGAGCAGTACGAGAACAACGTGCTGCTGCGCCCGCAGCTCGTGTATGAGGGCGTGACCGACCGCAAGTTCGTGCCGCTGGACGAGCGTTAGAAGAGTCCGGGCTGCTCGACCCGGCCCGGCACGCGGAACAGGTCCGTCCTGAGCCCTTCCGTGGGCCGGCTGCCTTCAAGTCCGAAGCGTTTCCTGGTGACGCGGAACAGTTCCCTGAGCTGTTCCGCGTATTCGCCACTGCCCCGCATCCTGTTCCTGAACTCCGGTGTGCTGAGCCTGCCCTGGCGCATCTGGCGGACCCGGCCCAGCACCTTGCTGCTGCGCTCCGGGTAGTGCTCCTGCAGCCAGTCTTCGAATACCTGGCTGACTGCGCCCGGCAGCCGCAGCACCGTGTAGCTGGCGCTGCTGGCACCGGCCTGGCTGGCGGCCTGCAGTATGGCGGGCACCTCATGGTCATTGACTGCCGGGATCAACGGTGCCACGTTCACGTGAACAGGTACGCCCGCTGCCGCGAGCTTCTCGACTGCCGCCAGGCGCCTGCTGGCGGTGGAGGTGCGTGGTTCCAGCCGGCGGCGCAGCTCCTCATCCAGCGTGGTGATCGACAGGCTGACATGCACGAGCTGCAGCGCTGCCAGTTCCTTCAGTACGTCGATATCCCGCGTGACCAGGTGGTTCTTGGTGATGATGCCCACCGGGTTGCGGAAGTCAAGCAGCACCTGCAGGCACCTGCGGGTGATCTGCAGGTGGCGTTCAACAGGCTGGTACGGATCGGTGATGCCGGACAGCTGCAGCAGTTGCGGCTTCCAGGATCTGCGGCCCAGCTCCGCGGCCAGCAGGCTGGCCGCGTCATGCTTGACGAAGATGATGCGTTCGAAGTCAAGGCCGGCTGACAGGCCCAGGAACTCGTGACTGGTGCGGGCGTAACAGTAGCTGCAGCCGTGCTCACAGCCCCGGTACGGGTTGAGTGAGCGGTCGAAGGGAATGTCCGGGCTGCTGTTACTGCTGATGACGGAGCGGCTGGTGTCAGACACGAAGCGGGTCCGTGGTTCTACCGCTTCCTCGTGGGCCAGTGCCTCAGGATCCGGCTCGAACTCCAGCCGGTTGAAGCGAGGCTGTGGATTGGAGTTGGCTCCCCGGACTGCCACCTCTAAAGCATACCTTATTTACTGAGTACCGGTGTCTCGGCTCGGCAAGCGTCTGGCTTATACTCGCTCTGGCCGGCTAAAGGGCTCGACCCGACCCGGCCCGGAGGAAAGCACTGATGCCAGGCATCGCGATAATCGGGGCCCAATGGGGTGACGAAGGCAAGGGTAAGGTCGTGGACTCGCTGGCGGCGGAAGCCGATCTGGTGGTCCGCTATTCAGGCGGCGCCAACGCTGGTCATACCATCGTTGTGGGCGATGAGGTCTTCAAGCTGCACCACCTGCCCTGCGGAACCCTGCATGACCGGCCGGAGTCCGTGCTGGGCGGCGGCATGGTGATCGATCCCTGGACCTTCCTGGAAGAGTACGACGGCCTGGCCGAGCGCCGCGACCCGGGCACAGTGCACATCAGTCACGAGGCCCACCTGGTACTCCCGCACCACCGCAAGAATGACGAAGGTGGCGGCTTCGTTGGCACCACCGGACGCGGCATCGGACCGGCTTACTCTGACAAGGCACGCCGCATCGGTCTGCGGGCCGGTGACCTGCTTGACAGCAGCGTGCTGCGCGAACGACTCACCCGCCT
>CAZBBU010000173.1:0-4186 GCA_964489965.1 uncultured bacterium | reverse complement strand
TGTTCGTGCCCGGCTGCCCGCCGCGGCCAGAGGCGCTCATCTTCGCCGTGCAGCAACTGCAGAAGAAGGTGCGGGGCGAAACGTTCGACGATCAGGGTGTACAGCTTCCGATGGTTGAAGGCTGGGCTGGCTGATGCCGGAACTGCTGCTGGGTGCCAACGACCGGATGTTTGAGATCAGCGCAGACGAGCTGTTGGACACAGTCGCTGCGACCAGGGCAGAAGGCTTCCTGCTGCTCTCCGACATCTTCGGAATCGACTGGAGTGAGTACCCCAGGCATCAGGGCAAGCGCTTCAGCGTCACCTACGCCCTCACCAGGGTGGACGGAAGCGAACGTCGCTACCTGCGGGTGCACCTGGATGACGGCGAGTCACTGCCCACCATCACCCACCTGTTCAGAGCCGCCAATTTCATGGAACGCGAAGTGTACGACATGTTCGGCGTCAGCTTCGACGGTCACCCCGACCTGCGCAAGTTGCTTACGCCGGAAGACCTGATCGGCCATCCGCATCGCAAGGACTTCCCGCTTGGTGAATCGCCCACCCTGTTCAACGACGGCAGGTTCCTCGATCCGCCCAGCTTCCGCGCTGGCCTGGCCGGCCTCAACCCCGGTCTGACCGGTTGGAAGGGTGGAGCCCGGCGTGGAGTGGTGGCCAGCCAGGGGCAGGTTGACGAACTGCCGGTTGACGAGGCTGAACGATGAGCCCCAGCGCGGAACTCAACCGCAGCCGGGAGCTTGACCAGGGCTCAGGCGATTTCCAGACGCGCTTCATGCGCATCAACGTGGGACCGCAGCACCCGTCAACCCACGGCGTGCTGCGCCTGGTGGTCGACCTGGACGGCGAACGGATCATGGCCATCAAGCCGCAGAGCGGCTACCTGCACACCGGCGTCGAGAAGACCATGGAGAACCGCACCTACAACCAGTGCGTCACCTACTCAAACCGCATGGACTACGTGAACGGCTTCAGTCACGACCTGGCCTACGTGCTGAGTGCCGAGAAGCTCATCGGTGCCCGGGTGCCGGAACGCGCCCAGCGGGTCCGGATAATCCTGAACGAACTCAACCGCATCGCCAGTCACCTGATCTTCCTGGGCACCGGCATGCTGGACATGGGGGCGCTCACGCCGTTCTTCTACACGTACCGCGAGCGGGAAGTGATCCTGGACATCTTCGAGATGGTGTCCGGCGTCCGAATGAACTACGGTTACTACCGCATCGGCGGGCTCAGTTACGACGCGCCCGAAGGCTTCGAGGAAGCCGTCCGCAGCTTCATCAGGTCGATGCCGGAGAAACTTGACGAGTACCACACCTTCTTCATGGGCAACCCCATTTTCCTGGAACGCACCAAGGGCGTCGGGGTGATCAGCAGCGAGGCCGCGATTGACGTGGGTCTCACCGGTCCGAACCTGCGGGCTGCCGGCGTTCCGCTCGACTGGCGCAAGGCACGGCCCTACGGCGGTTACGAAGAGTATGACTTTGACGTGATCAGCTACGACTCGGGTGACACCTGGGCTCGCTACGCGGTCCGCTTCTACGAGATACACGAGAGCCTGAAGATCATCGAACAGGCACTCGACCGGCTTGAGCCCGGACCATGGAAAGACCCGGACCGCCGCATCTCACTGCCCCCGAGGCCGGAGCTGGAAACCTCGATGGAAGCCGTCATCTTCCACTTCAAGCTCGTGACGGAAGGCTTCCACCCGCCCATGGGCGAAAGCTACGTTCCAACCGAAAGCGCACGCGGTGAACTCGGCTACTGGCTGGTCAGCGACGGCGGCTCCATGCCCTACCGCGTGAAGGTCCGCGTGCCCAGCCTCATCAACCTCCAGGCGCTTGAACCGATCTGCGTCGGCGGGCTGTTCGCCGACATGGTGATCAACATCGCCTCCCTCGATCCCGTACTTGGAGACGTAGACAAGTGATCGAACTCAACACTGTCGAACCGTTCTTCGCCAGTCGCCAGGAGCAACTGGCCGAGATACTGGGCCGCTACCCCGAATACGGCCGGCGCAGCGCAGTGATGCCGCTCCTCTGGGAAGTACAGCGCGAAGAGCGGCACATCTCTGACGCCCGCATCGCCGAGATCGCCGAGATCGTGGGCATCCGCGCCACCGAAGTCAAGGGCGTGATGAGCTTCTACAGCACCTATCACGACCAGCCCATCGGCAAATGGCACATGCAGGTGTGCGCCACGCTCTCCTGCTCGCTGGCCGGCGCGGACAGCATGTACGACATGCTGGTGGACGAGCTCGGCATAGTCAATGGCGAGACCGACCCGGAGGGCAAGTTCAGCCTGCAGAAAGTCGAATGCCTCGGCTCCTGCACCAGCGGGCCCGTCCTGCAGGTCAACGACACCTACTTCGAACTCATGACGCGCAGCAGCCTCCGTGAGCTGCTGGACTCGCTGAAGCGTGACGTTCTGCCCCAGCCGGCCTACGCGCGCAGCGGCGACAACGAGGCGGGAGGAGAGGACAAGTGAACGCCAGCGAAGCCGTTCAGGACAGGATCACCTCCCGGCGCGACCCGCGCTTCGAAGTGGTCCTCTACAAACACGTCGGCCAGGAAGGCGCCTGGACCCTGGACTACTACCGGAAGCACGGCGGCTACGAAGCCGCCCGCAAGGCCCTGACCAGCATGACGCCCGACGACGTTGTCAACGAAGTCAAAGCCTCGGGCCTGCGCGGCAGGGGAGGCGCCGGCTTCCCGACCGGCGTCAAATGGTCATTCATGCCCAAGCCTTCCGGCAAGCAGCACTTCATCGTCTGCAACGCCGACGAGAGCGAACCAGGCTCCTGCAAGGACCGCTACCTGCTCGAAGACGATCCGCACCAGCTGATAGAAGGCATGATCCTGGCGGGCTACGCCATCCACGCCACCCTGGGTGTACTCTACGTGCGCGGCGAATACTACCTGGCCTACGAGCGCCTGCGCGACGCCATCAACGAGGCACGCGCAGCCGGCATCCTCGGCAAGGGGATACTGGGCAGCAGCACGGACTTTGACATCATCTTGCACCGTGGCGCCGGCGCCTACATCTGCGGTGAAGAGACCGCGCTGATGAACTCCTTCGAAGGCTTCCGCGCCAACCCGCGCCTCAAGCCGCCCTTCCCGGCCGGCGCAGGCGTATACGGCATGCCCACCACAATCAACAACGTGACCACCCTGGCCAGCGCCGTGCACATCATCAACCGCGGCGCAGCCTGGTACTCCGCCATCGGCACTGACGACAGTAAGGGCATCCACCACGTGGAACTGTCCGGACCTTTCAAGCGGCGCGGCGTCTTCGAGATTCCCATGGGCATCACCTACCGCGAGGTCATCTTCGACCTGGGCGAGGGGCCTGCGGTACCCGCCAAGGCCTTCATACCCGGCGGCACCAGCTGTCCGCTGTTCCCGTTCACCGACGAGTTCCTGGACACCCCCATGGAGTACGCCGCCGTGGCCAGGAAGGGATCGATGCTCGGCACCGGCGGCATCATCCTGATTCCGCGGGACAAGTGCATCGTCGACGTCATGTACAACATCGTCCGCTTCTACGCGCACGAGTCATGCGGCAAGTGCACGCCCTGCCGCGAGGGCGTATCCACCTGGCTGCCGCAGGTGTACCGCAAACTTCTCAGCGGCCAGGGCACACCCGATGACGTCGAGCTGATCGCCGACATCGCCGGCCGGGTCAAGGGAACCGCCTTCTGCCCGCTGGCAGACGCCTGCGTGGTGCCGGTGCTCGCCAGCCTCAAGTACTTCCGCGAAGAATACGACTACCTGGCGCATCACGGCCGCAGCATGTATGAACCCAGGGACTGGTGGCAGGAATGAAGGTAACCGTCAACGAAGTGACCCTGGAACTGGCACCCGGCACCAGCGCCATCGACGCGGTGTTCGCCGCCGGCCATGACGTGCCCTACTTCTGCTCGCAGGAGTACATGTCACCAATCGGCGCCTGCCGCATGTGCCTGGCGCGCATCGGCGCTCCCCGCAAGGACCGGGAGGGCAACTGGATACTCGACGAAGCCACCGGCGAACCTCAGATCTTCTGGTTCCCCAACCCGATGGCCACCTGCACCACCACCGTGATGGAAGGCATGGTCATAGACACACTGTCCGACCAGATCCGTGGTGCCCAGGACCACATGGTGGAGCTGACACTCATCAACCACCCGCTCGACTGCCCCACCTGTGACA
>CAZBBU010000172.1:0-4199 GCA_964489965.1 uncultured bacterium | reverse complement strand
GTTAACGCTCGTGGCTTCAGCCATGGCGCAGGAGTTCCTCTTTGTCAGCAACCGGTTGCGGGCAGAACCGGAAGTGGGGGCCTCAGGTGCCACCCTGTATCAGAATGAACTCTACCTGTACAGAGATGGCTCTGAGATCCGGCTGACGGTCACTCCGGATCAGAATGAGTGGGATCCCGCGCTGTCGCCAAGTGGCCGTCACGTGGCCTACATGGTGAATGACACGGTCATCGACTGGGCCGCCGAAGAGCTTCCGGAAACGTGGAACTGGTATCTGCGGATCATGGACCTGGAATCTGGAATGCTGCTGGAGGAATGGCTCGTGCCTGAAGCCGCAGGTACGACGCGTATTGCTGGTGGTTTCGGGATTGCCTGGTACGCGGACGAGCAATCACTGTTGGTGCAGGTGGTGGACCAGGCACACGAGGGCAGCATCGCCCTGTTCGAAGTCGGAGTGGCTGAGCCGCGGATCCTGGCTCGTGGTGTTGGCGCAAGTCTGGACGCTGCCACCGGCTGGTTCGCCACTACGATGGATGGTTACGTGACCGTGGTGGACCCGTCCAGCGGCGCCAGTTATCCGTTGGTGATGGGCGAGGTCCTGGGCTGGCTGGGTGATCAGGTTGTAGTTGGTGGCCAGGGCCCACTTATGCTTTTTGACCCCGTCTCGGCCACACGTACTGAGTTGGCGACAGCGGGTGACTACTACCCGTCCTTCGCCATCAGCCCGAATGGTTCGCACTATGCGTGGCTGCATTATCTGACATCAGGCACCGTGATCACCGTCGCGGATTCGGAGTTTGAGCCGCCGGCCGAATGGCTCTATCCGGATTATGTGGCCAGTGTCGCCTGGCTGGATGACGACGTGCTGCTGTTGAGCACGATGATGCAGGACCGTCTGGTGATCAGTGAGATGCGGATCTCTGATGGCGCAGAGTACGTTCTGGTCAGCAGCTTCAATGACAGTTTCCTGCCCGAACTGAAGCCTGAAAGTGACCGATGACTGACCTGCCGGAGCATGTGCAGGAGAACCGCCGCTACTGGGACGACTACGCTGCTGAATGGGTTGCGGCCGGCGAGCGGGCCTGGGCTGCTGCGGAACCAACCTGGGGCATCTGGGCGGTGCCCGAGTCAGAACTGAAGATGCTGCCTGAGGACATGACCGGGATGCGTGCAGTCGAACTCGGTTGTGGCACCGCCTACGTATCCGCCTGGATGGCACGGCGCGGAGCCCAAGTGAGTGCGATCGACAATTCGGAGAAGCAGCTCAGTACCGCCCGCAGGCTGGCGGCTCAGCATGGGATCGAACTGGACCTTCACCATGGCAATGCGGAATCAACCCCGTATGCCTCGGAGTCGTTCGACTTTGCCATCAGCGAGTACGGTGCGGCCCGCTGGTGCGATCCAGCTGTCTGGATTCCGGAGGCCTACCGGATTCTCAAACCGGGTGGACGCCTGGTTTTCCTCGGTCATCACGTGATGAGCACGGTGTGTACTCCACACGATGGCAGTCCCGTCGTGCGCGAACTGGTACGGCCATACTTCGGTGCAGGTCTGGTCGACTGGCGCCATGTCGAAGTGGATCCCGGCGGAATGGAGTTCAGCATGCCAGTCTCAGACTGGTTCAGGCTGTTCGTCAAGAGCGGTTTCGTGGTGGAGAACTACCAGGAACCGCGGCCGGCCGCAGACGGGGAGCAGTCGCGTTTCTCCGTGAATCGCGCCTGGGCGCGCGATTATCCCAGCGAACAGGTGTGGCAACTACTGAAACCCGCTGTCTGACGGCGCTAGCTTGGAAGTGCGAGGGATTTGACGGACCTATGCTTTAGGACTAAAGTATAGCTACGGTGTGCGGCCCATGCGGCTGCACGGTCAGGAGGAAGCATGAGCATCCAGGGAATTCACCACATCACGCTCGTAGGCACGGACGCACAGCGGACCGTGGATTTCTACACCAGGACGCTGGGTCTGCGACTGGTCAAACAGACAGTCAACTTCGACGATCCCGGTTCTTACCACCTGTATTTCGGCGATTCCAGGGGGAGCCCCGGAAGCATCATCACCTTCTTCATCGTCCCCGGAGCACGGCGCGGCAGCTCCGGCATGGGCGGTACCCATCACTTCGCGCTCAGCGTCAAGGACGGCGCCGCACTCCGCAAATGGAAACGCTGGCTCAACGACAGGGGAGTGGCCGTCAACGGTCCGCTGAACCGCCACTACTTCGAATCCCTGTACTTCCGCGATCCGGACGGCACCATAATCGAACTTGCCACGGCCGGACCAGGCTTCGCCGTCGACGAGGCAGCTGACAGCCTGGGCACGGAGTTCCGGGCGCCACCCGAGGAGATGCTTCGTGCCAATCGCGACCAGGCCGCGATCGCAGCCGATACGCATCCGGAACCCGTGGAGCGGATCACGTCCGACATGACGCTGGACAGCGGCATGCACCACATCTCGCTCATAGGCTCCAACATCGACCACATCAACGACTTCTACACAGAGGTGTTGGGTATGCGGCTCGTCAAGCGCACCAGCAACTTCGATGACCCCAACTCCCCACACTGGTACTGGGCCACACCTGACGTGCGAGCCGGAAGCGTCATCACCTACTTCCAGCTGGACCCCACGCGCACAAGCCCGGCAAGAATGGGAGCCGGCCAGACGCATCACATCGCCCTGAATGTCCCTGATGAAGGCAGCCAACTGGAATTCGTCGAGCGGCTGCGCGGTGCCGGTCAGCGCGTATCACCGGTCATGGACCGGACCTACTTCAGGAGCATCTACAGTTCGGATCCGGACGGGCACATTCTGGAGATCGCAACGGCCGGACCGGGTTTCGCGGTGGATGAAGCACCTGACCAGCTGGGCAGCAGCCTGCAACTGCCTGACTTCCTCGAATCGCAGCGCCAGGACATCATGCAGCAGCTGCCGACGATCGACGTTCCCGCCTGGCCGGTGGGCGCATGAAGGTAGGGCATTCAGGCGAGATCCGGGCCAGCTGGGGCACGCCTCTGGCCGAGGCTGACAGCGCGGTGGTCATGATTCACGGACGGGGTGACAGTGCGCGGGGCATCCTTGGCCTGGCCCCCGCATTCGGTGTCGAAACACCGGCCTTCGTGGCCCCGGAAGCGACACAGAACACCTGGTACCCGCAGTCGTTCCTCGCACCCATTCAGGCCAACGAACCGTGGCTCAGCTCCGCACTGGCGGCAATCGGTCAGGTGCTGGAGCAGGTTCGGAAGGCAGGCATCCCCCAAGAGAATACGGTTCTGATCGGCTTCTCTCAGGGGGCTTGCCTGGCAGGGGAGTTCGTGGCGCGCAATCCGGGCCGCTATGGCGGGGTCGCCATGCTGTCCGGTGGCCTCATCGGCCCGGAACTGGGTGAGCACAGTGGCTCGCTTGAGGGCACGCCCATCTTTCTGGGCTGCAGTGATGTCGATTTCCACATCCCGGTGGAGAGGGTTCACGAGTCAGCAACCAGGCTGGCGGAGCTCGGGGCGCAAGTGGAAAAGCGCATCTATCCGAACTTTGAGCACAGTGTGAATCAGGACGAAGTCGATGCGGTCCGCGAGCTGCTTCTGGATCTTAGCGCGCAGACCTGAATCAGCGGGTCCTGGCGGCCTCCCAGGCACTCAGGTCGTAGAACTTCAGGGGTCCGGCACTGGCCAGCGGAGCAAGCTTGATCTTGTCGCTGCGCTGGCGCCTGGGCCCCTGACGCCATTCAACACGCACGCTGGGACCGGCGGCGATGAGGCCGGTGCTGCGCATATGAAGCTGCTCGCTGTCGCCGTCACGGTAGTACAGGTAGGGTCTGATCACCAGCTGCTGGTAAGTTTCACGCAGCTTGAGGCCTGGCGCGTTTCCCAGCACTTCGCTGGCGTGCCTCAGTTCCTTGAGCTCCGCCTCGATCGTCATTCTTGCCGGATCGTGACGGCTGGCGTACTGCTCGAACTGCTGCAGGTTCTGCACGGTCGTTGCCTCGAGCTGTTTCAGCCGGCGGATGGCGGCTTCCTTCTCGATGGTCCTGCCTGTCTGCCCTGAATGGCTGCTGATGCGGACGAAGGTTACGTTCTCGGCCTGCAGGGGCGGCAGGAGGTTGCGCCCAGGGCGGCTGCGGCCAGTCAGTTCCAGCGCTTCGGCCTGAACGCTCTCGAGTTCGGCAAGCTGTTCCCGGTACGGGTCCAGGCTGGTGACGCTGTAGATGG
>CAZBBU010000171.1:0-4214 GCA_964489965.1 uncultured bacterium | reverse complement strand
GAGACTCTCGCTTAGCTTCCACCAACCATACTTGTTTACACTTACACTTGTAAGCATGTATAGTTGGAAGCATGCCAGGAGCTGGTGATCTCATAGTCGGTCGGCAGGCTGAGCAGGCGGGGCTGCTTGCCCTGACAGCAGCAGGCGACCGGAAACTCGCACTCGTAACCGGACGCCGCCGAGTCGGCAAGACCTGGCTGCTGACCCACACCTGGCCGGCCGAACGGTACTTCCTGTTCACTGCCTCGCGCACAACCAACGAACTGAACCGCCAACAGCTGCTCACAGACCTGAACCGCTACCTGGATGATGACCTTCACGCCGCGGACTATCCGACGTGGCGCAGCATCTTCAACCTGCTCCTGGACTTACCGCTGACGGAACCGCTGGTGGTCGTGCTCGATGAGTTCCAGTATCTCGCGGACAACGACACCGGCCTCGCCCAGATCGCCTCGGAACTTAACGCCGCCTGGGAGCGGCCCCGACCCCAGCAACCGCTTGTCATCGTGCTCGCCGGTTCCGCGGTCGGGACGATGCAGGGCCTCAACCTCGGTGGCGCCCCGCTCTACGGACGCTTCGACCTGCAGATCAAACTGCAGCCCCTGGACTACTGGCACGCCAGCCAACTCGCTCCCTTCGACGATCTGCGTGACCGCGCAAGACTGTACGGCACTTTCGGTGGCATGCCCAGGTACCTTGCCGCCATCGACCCTGCCGAGACGCTCGAAGAGAACATCATCCGCCTGATGCTCTCACCCCAAGGCGAAGTACGCCTGCTGCTCGAAACCGCGCTGGACCAGGAAGAGGGCCTGCGCGACATCGCCAGCTACAACGCGATACTCAGGGCGGTGGCAACCGGCTCCACGCTGCAGAATGAGATCGCGCAGAAAGCTGGACTCAAGAACGACAGCGCGTTGCGCGCCAAGATCGACCGCCTCACCGAGCTCGGCTACCTGACCTCCAGCCGCAACATCGAGGCCCCAGCCAACGCCCCTTACCGCTACCGGCTGAACGACGCCGCACTGCGATTTCATCAACGGTTCGTACAGCCGAACACCTCGATCCTTGAAAGAGACAGTCCAGGGGCAGTCTGGACCCAACTCCGCAGCCACCTGCCCGGCTACATGGGCCTGGAGTTCGAACAGATCACGGCCCAGGCTTACAGGCGACTGCGCAGCCAGCTCGATCTGCCACTCGCCTCGGAGTGGGGCCGCTGGGAGGGCCGGGACAAGACAGGTACATCCCTGGAGATCGACATCGTAGCCCCGCTACTCAACGGCGGCACACTTACCGGAGCCATCAAATGGACCAGCGCACCGCTCCCAGCAGATGTCCACTTCAGGCACCTTGACATGCTCAGACGCGCTGCAGCTGCCGGTCAGAAGTGGGCTCATGAAGCACTCGAACCGGAATCGCCACTGCTTTACGCGAGCACAGCCGGCTTCGACACCAGCTTCCGGCGCGCGACCGAGCAAGCTGGACACCCGGTCATCCTGCTCGACCTTGAGGAAATGTACGCGCCAGAACTGAGCTGAACGGCTGTCGTTGTGCCCGCTATCGTTATCGTGTCTCATGACCGATTCCTCAGCTTCCGGCAGCGAAGTATCTGCGCCCCGGATCATGTCGCCCGGTTCCGATTTCTAGTATCGATCCTCGATTCACCAACGCAGCATCCGTCGTCAGTTCGCAGAGCCGGCCGGCACGTTCGTTCCGCCAACCTCGCGCGCGCTGACCAGGTTAGGCGGCCTGAGGGAGCTGGGATGGTTCTGCACCGAAAGAACCTGTTCGTTACCTGCACGCGAGGATCGCCATGGCCCGCGACACCCTGGGAGCGACGCCATCATGTATCAGGTTAGCGGCGCGTTTCTGCAGCGCAAGCGGGTCAGCGACAACCGTGGTATGCCGCGCTCATCTTCAAAAGCGAGTAGAGCGATGCAGCGGCGCTGCGCGAATACTGGCCGGCAACCGCATCAGTTACCTTGAACCCAGGCTGTGGTGACGCCTGGATAGAAGTACTTACTGCCGCCTTGCTGGCCGTGCCAACCGACTCTTCCCAGTCGATTTCTACTATCTGCTGAACTCGTCGCATCCGGAAGCCAGGTATGTGGCCCACGGCACGCTCGAGCGATTCGTACCCGATCGGCGCATTCTCAGGAGATGAGCGTCGGCAGTCCCTGGGCGATTCCGGGTGGATATTGGGGCAAACGCTACATCAGCCCCGGCGGCAGGCGGCAAGACCAGGTCCACGTAGGGGCCGTAGCCTACGGAATCGCCGGTATTTTCGAATGAGGCGGGCAGCGTGACATTCGTGCCGATGAACCCTTGCCCATTGCCGGCACTCGCCGCTGGCACCGGCTTGCCCCAAGCCAGACCCGCGATCGCGAAAACTGCCAGAAAAACCGCCGTCAGGAACTTACGGGAACTCATTGGGCCTCCTCCGGACCATGACTCTGCTGCTGGTCACGGACTCCGGTGCCAGCTTTACGGTTTGTTGTAGTGTTCGGTTCTTTGCTGAAATGTGTGGGAAGTTGACTGGTTCGTGTTGGCCTGATGCTTGAGGCGTAAATGCCAGCCGGTGTGAAACCAGACCCAGAAATCTGAACGACAAAGCCACGCACTGCTTCCTCCATCCACAATCAGGCGTTTTCCGGTTGCGAACTGCTCTCCCGCTACCGTGACAAACGGTGATGATTCCGCATAGCGGCAGTTCTGTTTACGAGACCGGCGCCAAGCCAATAGCTTATTAACGCAACAAAGACATACCTTGTCGGGATATTTGTACCAACCGGTGCGCAATTCTTTCGCTTAACTGTGTAGAGCGTGCTGTGCGCAACCGTTTGGTTGCACTTCGTGGCAGCATGTGCAATACTTCAGTTGCAGTTAAATCCATCGCGGCACCGAGGAGTGCACATGCCAGTCACACCAGACACCATCGAAAGGTCTATCGACATCACCACAACCCAGGAACGTGTATTCGAGCTCGTAGCCAAGCCCGGCTGGTGGATCAACGAAGGCCGGATCGTTGACAACCCGGTCACTGTTGACGGGGACATCAGCACCGTCACCCACGCCAAATACGGCACGTTCCGCATCAGAACCGTGGAGCTGAAACCGCATGAATACGCGGCATTCCGCTGGTTGGGTGGCGACCCTGAGCTTGAAAGCGAGGCCGCAACTCCCGGGAACCTGGTTGAGTTCTGGGTCACTCCCACAGCCGGCGGTGGCGTCACGCTGCGCGTACGGGAAAGCGGCTTCCAGTCACTCTCCGCGGACGAGGAAGTGCGGCGTCGCAACTTCGAGGCGAACACCGCGGGCTGGATCCAGGAGCTCGAGGCCGCACGTGTCCACGTGGAATCCGTGGCCTCATGACCGCGGAGGCTCCGGTGGAAATGTTCGCTGCACTTGGCGACCCGACACGCTTCGCGTTGCTCACCCGCCTGGTCGAACGTGGCAGCGGAAGCGCCACCAGCCTGTCGAAGGATGCCCCGGTCACGCGGCAGGCTGTGGACCGGCATCTGCGCGTCCTCGAGGACGCCGGCCTGCTCGCGTCACGTCGAGTGGGCCGGCAGGTCGTCTACACACTCGAGCCTGCCGCTCTGGCACGCACCACTGAGTCACTCATGGAACTCGGTCGGGCCTGGGAGGAGAAGCTGCTGTTGATCAAGGAGGCAGCAGAGGCGGAATAACCGGGGCGATGTCGGGACCTGCTTCCTTTGTAGGGCCAGCCATCGTCTGTACGTTGTCACTACGAAAATAGGGGCCAGAACTGGGCAATTGCCTGGGCAAATTACGTCTTCATGGCTTGACAATCAGGTTGATTCCAGAAACATCGTGCCTCACGCAAGAATCAGGGAACAGACATGGTACTGACAACGTACCTGCCTGTAATGGAGGAACTCCCGGAGTCGAGCCCGGGAATCACCAAAAGAGAACCGGCCACCCGCTGAGAACGCTGGGTGGCCGGCACGACCAGGACGCTTACGGCATCACTGAGGTGATCTCCATCATGGTGGGCAGAGTAGCCCCGACACGAGTGATGTAACTGTTCAGCGTGGGCAGGTCAGTCTCGGTGCCCCACTTGTTGCCGTTGGCATCGACGTTAACCTCGACCACGTCCGTCAGCACCGCGACCTTGCCGACGGCGTCTATCGGGAAGTCGAAGAAGTTGCCTGTGAAAGTCACGTCGCCTGCATCGCCACCCACACCCGTCAAGG
>CAZBBU010000170.1:0-4218 GCA_964489965.1 uncultured bacterium | reverse complement strand
TCACGGCCGGAACCCATATCCTGCTGCTCGGCATAGTCGCAGCCGTCTTCTACCCGATCGTGTACCTGCTGGCGGTGTCATTCAACCGCAACAACACGCTGGCAACCGCGCTGCCTGCGGAAGGCAACATCTTCGTCCGCTCCGGTGTCTGGCCCGACCCGTCCCGGATATCCACCATCCAGTACGAGCGCGTCCTGAGTGAGACCCACCTGGACCTGCTTCACTGGCTGCTCCTGGCTCTGCTGCTGGTCCTCCTGATCGCCATCGCAGCGGTCCAGCTTGCCGGTCGTTCCGGCAGCCTGAGGCGCGGAAGGGTCGATGCTGCCACGCGCTACCTGGGCATCGGCGTGTTCCTGGCCGCAGCCGCGCTCGTGGTCAGCATCACACCCGCCAACTTCTACTCGATCAGCGCCTCCGGCGAGCGGGGCACGGCCTCCAGCGAACGGGCCATCATCCTCTACATCAGGAACACGCTGCTGGTAAGTGGGACCACCGGGCTGTTCGCGGTGCTGATCAGTGCCACGGCCGGATACGCCTTCGCCCGCATGCGTTTCGAGGGCCGCTACCAGACGCTGCTCACCTTCGTGTTCGTGCAGATGTTCCCGGGCTTCATGGCGCTGGTGGCCGTCTACTGGTTGATGGTGCGGCTTGACCTGCTCAACACCTTCACAGGCCTGATCCTCGCCTACTCGGGCGGCGCCATCGCCTTCGCCGCCTGGATCTTCAAGGGTTACCTGGAGAGCCTGAGCCCCAGTCTCGAGGAGGCCGCCATGGTCGATGGCGCCACCCGCTGGGGTGCGTTCTGGCGCATCATCCTGCCACTCAGTGTGCCCATGCTGCTGTTCATCTTCCTGATGCAGTTCATCGGCACGTACAGCGAGTTCATCCTGGCGAACACTCTGTTGCAGGGACAGGAGAACTGGACGGTGGGCATGGGACTGCGCAACTTCACCACCGGCAGGTTCGACACGCAATGGGGTGCGCTGGCGGCATCGGCCGTACTCGGATCGCTGCCCATCCTTCTGGTGTTCTACTCGTTCCAGGATGCCCTGACCGGTGACCACGCGGCGGGTGGTGTGAAAGGCTGAGGCGCCAGCAAAGTCAAGCCGTTTTGGTTTTATTGGCCGCCTCGCCAGGGGTATGATTCGGCTAATTCAGGAGGTGCACAACATGGCTGCAGACGCTAGCAGTACCGAGCAGGACGTCGTTTCTCTGGAAGACATGATCTGGGGGCGCCAGTATGCCGCTGCAGCGGGCGAGGATTTCCAGGCGGGTGCCGTCAGGGTCGGCCGTGGGGTGGCCGAATCGAGCCGTGACGCAGCAGCCTACGCCCAGCTGATCACCTCGCGCCGGTTCATCCCGGGTGGCCGGATCCTGGCCGGTGCAGGCAGCGCCCACGGGAACCTGCTGAACTGTTTCGTCCAGGATGGGTCACCGTTCGACTCCGGCACCACCACAGGAGTGCTGCTGCTGGCCCGCAAGCTGGCGCTGGTCACCAAGGTCGGTGGGGGTAACGGCGTGAACCTGGACCCGATTCCCGCCAGGCGCACTTACGAAGGCCCGCTGGGCACAGCCTGGCTGACCATCCAGTCTGATCATGCTGATTACGCCAAAGTTCGTGACGGTACCTTCATGGACCTGGTGCGTGGCAAGTACGAGACCAGGGGCTACCGCTTCCTGCGTTTCACCGAGTCCAGCTCCGCACCGCGCCATCCCCGTGTGATAACCGTGGATGACAGCATTGACGGCATCTGGACTTCGGCTGCTGACATGGTCAACGCGCTGCTCGAGGGCGAGGACGTGCTGGTGGATCTGTCGCGTTTGCGCCCCGAGGGTGAACCGGTCAAGGGCAGTGGAGGCAGCAGCAGCGGACCCGGCAGCTTCGCCGTGGAGATCTTCGAGAATTTCGCCCGTTGGGCCTCGCTGGGAGGTGCTGAGTACGCCGGACCGGTCGCCACCCTCCGCTACGTTTACGCCAGCAGCCTGCGGGTGGTGAGGCAGGCCGGTGTGCGCAGGGGTGCCGGCATGGCCACGCTCTCTGCCGACCACCCTGACCTGCTTGACTTCATCACTTCCAAGGACCTGGAGCGCGAGGCGGCGGAGGGTGACATCAGCACATTCAACATTTCCGTGCTGGCTGGTGACGCCTTCATGCGCGCCGCCACCGAGGGTCGTTCGGAACGGGAACTCGGCATCCTGCAGGACATCGCCAGGCATGCCTGGCAGACCGGCGAGCCGGGCGTCATTTTCATCGACGCCATCAACGAACACAACCCGCTGGCCGAGATTGAAGGGCCCATCATGGCCACCAACCCCTGCGGGGAGATTCCCCTGTACCCCGGCGAACCATGCGATCTGGGAGCCATCAACCTGGCGGCCCATGTGGTTGACGGCCGGATTGACACTGGACTGCTGACCAGGACAGCGCGCCAGGCTGTGCGCTTCCTGGATGACGTACTCACTGCCGAACAGGCGCCGCTGCCCGAGATTCATGACGCGATCCAGGACAAGCGCCGCATCGGTCTTGGCGTCATGGGCCTCGCCGACATGCTCATCAGCCTGGGCGTCCGCTACGACAGTGATGACGGCCGCGCCGCCGTGCGTCGCGTGATCGACACCATGCGCGAGGCAGCACTCGCCGAGAGCGCGGACCTTGCACTGGAGCGGGGCGTGCCCGCAGGTGTGCAGCGTGCTGGCCTGGACCGTCGCAACATAGCCGTGTTCACCGTGGCCCCCACCGGCACCACCAGTATGCTGGCCGGCGTTAGCGGCGGGGTGGAACCCGTTTTCGCCGCCACCTACACGCGCCGCATCGGCACCGAGTACGTGAAAGTGGTGCACCCGCTCCTGCAGAACATCCTCGCGGAACTGGAGCCGGAAGGTAAGTACCGCGGTGCCGATGGCGCCTGGGACCATGACGCCATCCTGGATGACCTCGACCGGAATCACGGCAGCCTGCAGCCGCTGCTTAAAGACCTGCCGTCCGACCCGCGGCTCTCGGCCTTCGTCATCGCCCACGACGTGGCACCGCGCGATCACGTTCTCATGCAGGCCATCGTCCAGCGGGCCTTCGACTGGAACAGCGATTCCGATTGGCGCAACCGTAACCGGAGTGGACGGACGCTCGCCGGCAATTCCATCAGCAAGACCTGCAACCTGCCCAACGACGCGAAGGTGACGGACGTACTGGAAGCGTACGAGCTCGCCTGGCAGGAAGGCTGCAAGGGCATCACCGTCTACCGGGACGGCAGCCGTGACCTGCAGGTGCTCACCAGCGGCAAGCAGACGGACAGGGAGGAAGCAGCGGAAGAAGACGACGTCCGGCAGACGGCCGATGAGCCGGCCCTGCCGCCCCAGCTGCCGGTTTACGAACGGCAGCAGCGCATGACCGGCGTGACGGACAAGGTGAACCTGGTGAACACCAACGGGGTGCGCCGCGGATTCTTCATAACGGTGAACAGTGATGCAGCCGGCGCCCCGCGTGAGGTGTTCATCGTCAGCGGCAAGGCCGGCGATGAAGCCAACGGTGACAGTGAGGCTCTCGGCCGCGTGGTCAGCATCGCCCTGCAGTACGGCGTACCGGCCGGGGCACTCGTCTCAACCCTGCGGGGAATAAGCGGTGGCATGTTCGGCACCTACCAGGGGCGGATCGTGACCAGCAAGGCCGACCTGATAGCCGTTGCGCTTGAGACGGCGGTCCCAGGAGCGGAAGTCGAGGCGCCGAAGGTGGTCGCAGCCCGACAGGCGGAGGGCGCCTGCCCCCACTGCGGCGGTGAGATGCGCATGGCTGAAGGTTGCCAGACGTGCACGAACCCGGCCTGCGGCTGGTCGAGATGTTCGTGAAGGACTGATTGCGGACTGAAGGTGAAGAGCAACGGGTGGAACCCGGGTCGACCCGGGTTCCACCCGTTCATTGATCAGCGACGCCCGCGCAGCTGCGGATCCAGGGCATCACTCAAACCATCGCCGAGCAGGTTGAAGCCCATGACGGCCACGAAGATCGCCAGGCCAGGGAAGGTGGTCGGGGATGTCTGCGAGAAGATGTAGTTGCGTCCCTCGCCCAGCAGGGCCACCAGGGTCAGTGCCAGCAGGAAACTGGTGAATGACAGCATCAGGTCCATGAGCCGCTGAATCACCTGGTCGGCGGCACCCTGGTAGTAGCCGGAGATGACGCCCAGCGGAGTGCCGAACAGCACCAGCAGCAGCACCAGTCCGGCT
>CAZBBU010000169.1:0-4268 GCA_964489965.1 uncultured bacterium | reverse complement strand
AGTCGCGTTTGCTGCAGACGGCGATCAACACCATGCGTGACGCTTTCTACCTGCAGGACGAGGAAGGACGGCTGCTGCGCTGGAATCACGCGCTGCTCAAGGCGAGCGGCGTGTCTCAGGAGAAGCTCGGCGTCATGAAACTTGGCCAGCTGCTTCGTGAACAGGACCGGGAGCAGCTGGACACCTGGCTGGCCGCTCTGTCTGACAACCGCGATGCCACCGTCGAACTGCGCTTCCATGCCTTCAGCGATGTGCCTTTCGAGTTCAGCGGCTCGGTCCTGATGGATGATCAGGGGGCCCTGGTCGGCTACTGCGGCATCGCCAACAACGTAGCGGCGCGCCGCCAGACTGAAGCACAGCTCAAGGAGGCGATCAGGACGGTCATCGAGGACGCCAGCTGGTTCGCACAGTCGGTTCTGGACAAGATGACCCAGGTGACGGGCAACCAGCCGGGGCGGCCGGAAGGCGATGTGGAACTGACCGACAGGGAGACCCAGGTGCTGGAAGGAATCGCCGCAGGCCGCAACAACGAGCAGCTGGCGCAGGAACTCGGGATCTCGTACGCCACGGTCAGGAACTACGTGGCCCGGCTTTATGGCAAGCTTGGCGTGCACTCCCGGGCTGAGGCGGTCATCTGGGCCCGGGAACGCGGCTTCGGGCAGAGCGACCCGCTCATGCTAACTTGAACCGATGCGTGAGCTGAGCGGCATCTCTGAAGCCCGGGACTGGTTGGCCGGCCGGCTGGTATCCGCCGGGCAGGCGTCCGACCGGGCGGTCGTCACTGAGATAATCAACGAATTGCGACGGGCCGGCGATGAGGCGCTGCTCAGCTATGCCCGCCGATTTGACGCAGCCGTACCCGACAGTCTGCTCGTAAGTGAACGGCACCTGGTTGAGGCCCACGCCGCGCTGGATCCGGAGTTGCTGGCGGCGATACGCCTGGCGGTAAGCCGCATCCGCGCCTATTACAGCCGCCAGGGCGCCGGCACCTTCGAGTTCGAGGACGAGCGGGGCCAACTCGGGCTGCTGGTTCGGCCACTTGACAGCGTCGGCTGTTACGTGCCCGGTGGCCAGGTACCACTGTTCAGCACCCTTCTGATGACGGCAACGGTAGCGCAGGTGGCCCAGGTGCCGCGCGTGGTGGTGGCCAGCCCGCCGGGACCTGACGGCCTGCCACACACCCTGGTGCTGGCTGCCGCCCATGAACTGGGAAGAACCGCGGTCTACGCCACGGGTGGCGCCCAGGCGCTCGCTGCACTTGCCTCCGGCACCGAGACGGTGAGGCCGGTCAGCAAGATCGTGGGCCCCGGCAACCGTTTCGTGACTGAGGCCAAGCGTCAGGTGTTCGGCCACGTTGGCATCGAATCACTGGCCGGACCCACCGAGACGCTGGTCCTGGCCGATTCCAGCGCCGATCCCGCACACGTGGTGGCGGACCTGCTGGCTCAGGCGGAGCATGATATGGCTGTGCCCGTACTTGTCACCGACTCTGCGGCTCTGCGTTCCGCGGTGCTGGCCGGACTGGAGCCGGCACTCGCCGATCTGCCTACCGCGGCAGTGGCCAGGGACTCGCTGACTTCACGTGTCGCAGCCATCCTGCTGCCTGACCTGCAGGCAGCACTGGAGTTCGCCAATGATTTCGCGCCCGAACACCTGTGCCTGCTGGTGAGTGAGCCTGAGAAGCTCTTGCCCGGGGTCCGCAACGCCGGTGGCGTCTTCCTGGGACACGGAACGATGGAGGCTCTGGGCGACTACGTTGCCGGACCGAGCCACGTCATGCCCACCGGTGGCAGCGCGCGGTTCGCCAGCTTCGTCAACCTGCGCGACTTCCAGAAGGTAATTCCCGTGGTCCGGGCCAGCAGCCCGCTGCTGGAGAAGGTGGGGCCTGCAGGCGCGCTGCTGGCCCGCAGCGAGGGCCTGGAGGCTCACGCCCGGGCGATCGAGGCAAGGCTCGACTAGTCCCATGCGGCTGCGCGTCCTGACCCTGCTGCCACTGCCCGTCCTGCTTGTGGTCATGGCTGACCTCGTAGGCATTCTGTCGGCCGGAACAACCCACGTCATCTGCACGGGTGGCACAGCCCTGGTGATGGGGGCCGCCCAGTACGACGGGCGTCCCTCTCCCGCGTTCGAACGCCGCCTGGAGCGCGCACTTGAGCTGCACGGGGACGACTGCGTGGACCGCATCGTGGTCAGTGGCGGCAATCGCGCCGGTGACAGGTTCAGTGAGGGCGAGGCCGGAGTGCGCTGGCTGGCCGAACGGGGCGTACCTGAGGCCGAACTGGTCGCGGAAACGGAGGCCGCCAGCAGCTGGCAGAACATCAGGAACAGCCTCCCGCTCCTGGCAGGTGAGGTGGTGATCGTCACCGATGACCTGCACGCTTACAGGAGCAACTGGGTGGCCAGCCAGCACGGTTTGGAGGCACAGGTGGTCACCGTAAGGGCCGGTGGCTCCAGGGTCCTATACCTGTTGCGGGAGCTGGCGGGGTTGCTCGGTTATCAGTTGGGGCTGGCCCGCTGAGTACCTCAGTCGTCGCGGCGGCCACCCTGCCACAGTGATCTGAGGATGTCCCTGTACATCTTGAGCCTGAGCCCCACACCCCTGATGAAACCGCGTTTCTCTTCCTTGGTCATCTGGGTCACGCCCGGCATGGGTACGTCCCGCACCCGCCAGTTGCCGCTGCGCGCGGCGTCGGTGATCACCACTTCAATACCGTAACGGGAGCGTTCCAGGTCAGGCAGGTCAAGCAGCAGGCTGCGGCGTATGGCCCGCTGGCCGTTCAGCTGTGGCAGCATCTGCTGGGCCGCCGTGGTGCTCCAGCGGCCACCCTTGAAGACACCGCGGGTCATGTCGACCTGGCTGGCCAGGACGGGGCGGGCCAGGTCATGAAGGTGGCCGGTCGTGAGTCCCAGCAGGTCGGCATCCAGCAGCAGCACCACCCGGCTGTCGAGTGCGCGCACGCCTGCGGCCACCGCCCCGCCCTTGCCAAGGTTGCGCGTGAGGCGCAGAACCTGGGCGCCGGCGTCTTCTGCGACCCCGGACGTGTTGTCCGTGGAACCGTCATCAACCACCAGCACTGGTCCCAGCTTCGCTTCAAGCGCCACCGTCACCACGTCAGCCAGACCGAGGGCCTCGTTGAAGGCGGGAATCAGGATCGCACAGTCGGCTGTATGCCCCTCCTCAGCCATTCACTCAACTCCCGAACAGTCTGCCCACGTCACCGATGGTGATCAGCACGATCAGCAGCAGCACGGCCATCATGCCCATGAAGTGGATGGTTTCTTCCTGCCCGGGCTTGAACGGCTTGCCGCGGATGGCGATTATGACCGCAAGCAGAATCCTTCCGCCGTCCAGCCCCGGGATGGGCAGCAGGTTGAATACCGCCAGTGACAGGTTGATGACTGCTGCCAGAAACAGCACGTGGACGAAGCCAAGCTGCGTGGCCTGGTTGACGGCAGTGACGATGCCCACAGGTCCGGCGATGTCCTCACTCTGTCGTCCCGCCAGAACGCTGCCGAAAGCACGTACGAAGCCCGCGACCATGCTGGGCACTGCAGTGACACCGAACCTGAGGGACTCAGCCAGCGCCTGTGGCAGGCCGATCGGCACTGCGCCGAGCGCTCCCTGGCCCAGGCTGATGCCCAGCAGCGCCTCGCCCTCGGCCGGGGGCCAGGGCAGGCTGAAATCCAGGTTGGGACTGCCCGGCCGGTCCACGGTCATCTCCAGCTGACCGCCGGCCGCGGCCACCTCGCCGGAGGCCCCGCTGACGATGTCAACAACCTGCTGCGGGTCAGGGTTGGAGATGCCGGCTACCGCCACCAGCTGGTCACCGGCCCGCAATCCGAGCTCCTCCGCGTGCGAACCCGGCTGGACTTCACCGACAACCGTCACCAGTGGCAGGTCGGCCGTCAGACCCCGGTAACTGGGCTCAAGGCTGATGACCGCGGTGATCAGCACAACCCCCAGCAGGAAGTTGGCGACGACGCCGCCCACCAGCACCCAGATCTTCTGGGGCAGGCTGGCCTTGGCCATGCCCTCATCGGGATGCTCCAGGCTGCCGTCCTCTGCGACCCTGGGCGCCATCCCCGGCAGGTCCACGTAGCCGCCCAGCGGAATCAGGGATACACGCCATTCGGTACCGCGCCAGTTCCTGCGCCAGATGACCGGACCGAAACCGATGCTGAATGCCCGGACGGGCACGCCCACACTCCGCGCGTTCAGGTAGTGCGCGAGCTCGTGAATCATGATCGACACGAGCAGAATCACGATC
>CAZBBU010000168.1:0-4282 GCA_964489965.1 uncultured bacterium | reverse complement strand
CGGCTGACCTCTCCTACACGGACACGAGCACCCTGGCCGCGGGCTCGGAGGTCACTTACCAGGTCCGGGCTGACCTGGGTGACAAGCAGGCCCTGACCGGCACCGCTAGCGTCACGGTCCCTGACTGTGACTCCACCGATCCCGACTCTGACCCCGACCCTGACCCCGAACCGGGCCCGTCCGGCCCCGTTTCTGTGGCACTGGGTGTGAGCCACACCCTGGTGGTGCAGCCCGATGGCACCGTGCTCAGCTGGGGAACCAACCGGAACGGCTCGTTGGGGCGGTCCGTACCGGAGGGGGACATCGCGCTGCCCGGGGAGATCGAAGGCCTTGAAGGCATCATCCAGGTGGCCGCCGGTACCCACTGGTCGCTCGCACTGAGCCAGGACGGCGTCGTCTGGAGCTGGGGCGATAACGAGTACGGACAGTTGGGTGACGGCACCAAGGTCATGACGCTCGAGCCGCAACAGCTGGAAGCACTCGCCGGCGTGGAGGTGCAGGCGATCGTGGCCGGAACAAGCAGCGGATACGCCCTGACCGAAGACGGCCAGGTTTACGCCTGGGGCAGGAACAACCGGGGCCAACTCGGCCTTGGTGCGGCGTCAGCTGAGCCGACCCTGACACCGACGCTGATCGACGGACTTACCGGCGTGACGCAACTGGTGGCAGGGAACGAATTCGCAATCGCGCTGCTGGCTGACGGCACGCTGGTCGGCTGGGGCACCAACGACAGCGGTCAGCAGGCACAGAGCCCGCAGGCCATCCGCACCATCGCTGAGCCCACCGCGCTGAGTGGCGTACTGCCGGTGAAACAGCTTGCCGCCGGGACAGGACACTTGATAGCCCTGACGACGGACGACCGTGTTTACGCCTGGGGTCAGAACTCCAGCGGGCAACTGGGCATAGAGAGTGAGGACTGGACGGTCTTCACGCCCACTGAGGTCGACCTGCCACCGGGAATCCAGAGCGTCTTCGCAGGTACCACGCGGTCATTCGCGTCTAACGGTGCTGGTGACTGGTGGGCCTGGGGCACGAACGGATCGGGACAGCTGGGAACGGGCGACAGCATCGACCGGAACGCTCCCGCGCCGATGGCCGGCAAGCATGACTTCGCGGACGTCGATTCGTCCACTCAATCCTCAGTGGCCATCCAGAGTGACGGCACGGTCTTCGTCTGGGGCGGAAACCTCAGCGGACAGGCCGGCCTGCCGCAGGCAGGCAGCGTACCTGAACCGGCCAGCGTGCCGGAACTGACTGATGTGGTCCAGGTCGCAAGTGGCGACAGCCACACGCTGGCCGTGACAGCGGACGGAAGCCTGTACTCATGGGGCGAGAACGACCATGGCCAGCTCGGACACGGTGACCGCATCGCCCGGATCACACCCACCCAGGTCGAGGGCATCTCGAACGCCACTTTCGTCGCGGCCGGTAACGGGCACTCTGTGGTGATACGCGCGGACGGCAGCGTGATGGTCTTCGGCCGCAACACCGGCCTGGATGACGAGGACCCCAGCACCGATCGCCTGACACCGGAAGCCGTATCCGACCCAGTCAACGCCGTTTCCGTCACGGCCCGGGATGGGCATGCACTGGCCCTGACCGGAGGAGGCCAGGTGTGGGGTTGGGGCCGGAACCTGACCTATCAGCTCGGCCTGCCGGATACCGCCGGCAAACCAGTACCGGCGCACTCCCACACGGTCACGGGCGCAACACAGATCGCCACGGGCAGCTCGCACACGCTGCTGCTGAACGCTGGAACCGTAAGCGCCTGGGGCTCGGGGGCCGCGGGCCAGCTCGGGAACGGCGAATCGGAAAGCAACACGCACAGCGTCACCCCGGTAGCCGTCCTCAACGTCACGGGCGCGAGCCAGATCGCCGCAGCAGCAGACGCGTCCTTCGCCGTGGCGGGCGGCGCACTGTGGGTCTGGGGCCTGAACGACTCAGGCGTACTTGGCGAGGGCAACGGAAGCCATTACGAACTGGCGACCCCCAGGATCCAGGAGGACTCGCCGCTTCAGAACGTGATCGCAGTGGCTGCCGGGTCCAACCACGCCCTGGCCCTGCAGCAGGACGGCAAGGTGTTCGCCTGGGGCAACAACACCGACGGCCAGGTTGGCAACGGAGTGAGCGACGGCGTAGCGGTAGTCACGCCACAGGAAGTCTTCACTGGCGCCACGGCCATATTCACGGGCATCAGCAGCTCTTTCGCGCTGCTGGAAGACGGCAGCCTGATGGCCTGGGGAGACAACTACGACGGCATGCTGGGCATCGGTACCTCAGGAACCTACCGTGTCCCGGTGCAGCTCGACCGCTGAGGCGCGCCGGAACTGAGGCACTAAACGCCCAGGTTGCGCTCCAGCCATTCACGCACACCGCCCTGCTCCGGCGGGGCGATGTGCTCATCGGCTACCGCGCGCACACGCTCGTGCGCGTTGGGGCCCACAGCCACGCTGTGGCCCGCCCACTGCAACATGGTCAGGTCGTTCAGGCCGTCACCGAACGCGACGGTGTCGGCCTGTTCAACGCCGAGCTCGGCGGCAAGCAGCTCCAGGGCGCTGCCCTTGTCGGAACCCTCGCTGGTCACCTCCAGGTAACCGTTGTTCCACAGGTACGTCACCAGGTGCGGGTGGCGCGCCAGGATGTCTGCCTCCAGGCGGGCGGCAAGCTCCAGCAGCTTTGATCCTTCCGGGTTGAAGGGATCGGAGTCCGTGCTGAACACCACCTTGTCAGCATCCTGGTTCAGTTCCAGGTGAAAACTGTCCACCCGGCGGTTGTTCGTGTGGGCCCAGGACCAGCGCGTGTCATCCGGCTTGCGCACGTAGAGGGTGTCGTCGATGACGCAGGAGTACTCCAGGCCCTCGACCAGCAGTTCAGGATCAAGGACGTTGACGACGTCACTCCAGGGCAGGCGCACGCGCCGCAGCACCTGGTCGGCGTGCCCGAACACCAGCGCGCCGTGGTTGACGCTGAAGTGGCTGGTCACCTGCAGTTGCTCCAGGATGGGCAGGGCGGTGGCATGGGGACGGCCCGTGAGCACGGCCACGGCATGACCCGCGTCGCGTGCCCGGAAGATGGCGTCACGAATGTTGGCCGGCAACTCGTGGTCGCCGGTCACTATGGTCTGGTCAAGGTCAAAGGCCAATAATCTGCGTCGAGCCATAGCCTCAAGCATATCGGCTGCGCCCGGGCCTCATGGTAGGATGACCGCACTTGTCAAGCAGGCAGAAAAGACCGCCTGCAAGGAGGTTTCGCATGTACCGAGGCAGAGAGGGGCAGTGGGCTTTCCTGCTGCACCGGGTATCCGGCATCGCCATTGCCCTGTACCTGTTCATCCACGTGGTGAACATTTCACTGGCCATGTTCGGACCTGAAGTGGCCAACAAGGCGATGGTCATGTTCCACTCCTGGCCATTCCGTTTCGGGCTGCTGGCGCTGGGAGCCGGCGTCGTCTACCACGCGCTGAACGGCCTGCGCATCATCCTCATGGACTTCACCGGCTGGGGCGTGGCCTACCAGCGGCAGATGTGGTACGCCACCATGGTGCTCTCGGTCCTCATATTCATTGCCTTCAGCATCAAGATCGTGCCTGAGATCATCGCCGGGATGGCCCACTGATGGCAGTCACCAAACCCCGCACACTGGCCGACGCCCGCCGGACCTACAGCACCAACAGTGAACTGGCCTGGTGGATCTTCATGCGCGTCTCCGGCCTGCTCATGATCCTGATCGTGGGCGCGCACGTGTTCATGACCAACATCATGATCAACGTCGGTGACGTCGACTTCGAGTTCGTTTCCGGCCGGCTCGGAACGCCCTGGCTCAAGATCTTCAACACGGCACTGCTGGTGCTCGGCATGCTGCACGGCGCCAACGGACTGCGCTACAGCATCGAGGACTACAACCGCAAGGCCGGCAGGCGTTTCGTCTGGAAGATTCTGCTTTACGGACTCACGATTATAGTCATCATCATCGGGCTCATCTCCCTCTGGGGCATTGATTACACGCAGTACGAGGAAGTTGCGTCACTGCTGAATGGCTGGAATTCATGAAGAGAGCACACAGGTTCGACGTCATCGTGGTCGGCGCCGGCGGCGCAGGCCTCATGGCTGCCCGTTACGCCGCGCAGCACCCCGGGGTCAGCGTCGCCGTGATCAGCAAGCTGTACCCAACGCGCTCCCACACCGGAGCCGCACAGGGCGGCGTCGGCGCCGCCCTCGGCAACGTCAGCGAGGACCACGCCGAATGGCACGCCTTCGACACCATCAAAGGCGGCGACTACCTG
>CAZBBU010000167.1:0-4283 GCA_964489965.1 uncultured bacterium | reverse complement strand
CCCGTGGGTTACCTGAAACTGAATTTCGGTCCGGCCCAGACGGAAACTCAGGTAGAAGACGCTCTTGAAATCGAGCGAATTTACGTCCTGCAGGAGTTCCTCGGTATGCGCGTAGGGCAGCAATTGATTGACAGGGCCATGCAGCTTGCCGAGCAGCACCAGGTAAATCACGTGTGGCTGGGCGTTTGGGAGGAGAATCCCAGGGCGATCCGATTCTATGAGAAAAACGGCTTCGCCCCATTTGGCAAACACATTTTCAGGCTGGGCGATGACGAGCAGACCGATATTCTGATGAAAAGAGAACTGTAGACCACGGGTGCTCGACCCGGGTTGCCGCTGCCAGCGTGCAACCCAAAAACTGCCATTGCGAACGGTTTTGACGCCACTTTGACGCCTCGCGCCTAGTGTATTCGGACCGAGGGCAGCAGCTTCACGAAGCAATGAAACCAGCAGAAACATAATCCACCCGCGATGCCCACTCGTAGGTTTGTCGTGCGGAAACAATTTCTCAATCCCCGGTTGACGTCAATTTTGGCACTCGGGGTCCTGTTGGCCGCTTGTGGGCCGAAGCGCGTACCACTGCCGCTGGCCGGCTCTCTTACGGTCACGGTGAATGGTCTTGCCGCTGGCGCTTCTGCCGCGATTACCGTTACTGGCGACGCAGATTTCAGCCGGGCCGTGACGCAGACCGTTACGCTGGCTGACTTGCCGGTCGGCGAGTACACCGTCACGGCAGGCTTGATAGCGGACCACATGCTCAAGAGTCCTGAGGTCACCACCGTACTGGTTGAGGCTGACAAGCCCGCAGCGGTCATAGTCACGTACGACGCAGTGACGGGACCAACCGTCAACGGCACCAGTGACGAAGTCCATTTGCCCATGCATGGCTCGGTCGACCTGCAGTTCACAGTGACGCCCGGGAATAATCAGTCCGGAGGCATCGAGTACGAGTTGACGGGGGCGTCTGGCCTGATTGTTCACAACGGCTCGGGTGAGCTTGGCAGCAGTGGTGGCACCGTCACCGTCACCGTGAGTGATGAAGACGTCTTGAGCCCTCGATTGCCGGGTGAATATGCCGTCACGATGTCGGTGTCGTCCAAAGAACCCGGCGAGGGGCCGGATTCCACTGCTGTTGTGGCGATGAACCTGCTGCCACGCGTGACTGTGGGAACGGACAACGCTGTGAGTCCCGTGCGCGGCAGCCTTCGGGGACTTCTGAACGACGTGCGGACTGAAGGCAGGGTCATCACCTTTGACGCAGCGTTATACAGCGGTGCGCCTCTGGTAATTGACCTGGCCGCACCTTTGGACCTGACAGGCGAAGTCGAAATCAGTGGCCCACCAGGCTGGTCATTGCCGGACAGTCCGCAAGTGATTCTGGACGGTGGCGGCGATGCGGTGGGGCTGGTGCCGGTGACCTTGACCGGTTCGGCGAATGTCATCCTCACCAATCTGTGGGTACGCAACGGACGGGGGCAGTTCGGCGGTGGAATCAACGTTGGCAAGGACAGCACCCTCACCCTTGAAAACGCCTATATCAGTGACAACATAGCCACCGACACTGGCGGTGGAATCCACAACGAAGGCACGCTGCATGTCAACGAGGACAGCCGCATTGAGAACAATGGGGCAGGCGTGAACGGTGGTGGCATCTACAACTCCGGCTCGCTCCTGGTCAGCGGTGGCACCCGCATCACGGGGAACAATGGGCTCAACGGCGGAGGCATATGCACCAGCAGTTTGGGTTCAAGTTCGGTCATAGATGAATCGTTTGTTGTTCTGAACAGCGCTCGGGTTGGTGCAGGCCTCTACCTGGGCTCTGGTGAGCTGACCCTCAGCGCTACCGAGGTCGGCAGCAATGCTGCCTCAGTCCGGGGTGGCGGCATCTATGCGGATAACCGTGGCTACGCGATTGACCAGGCCTGGCTGACACTTGCAGACGGCAGCACCGTCACGGGGAACACGGCCGTTGATGGAGCCGGCATCTACAGCTACGCCGTGGCGGAGCTTGACGGTGTGCGGGTGGAAGACAACGTGTCATCAGCGGCCGGCGGTGGCATCCGCAATCACCTGATCATGGACATCCGCAACAGTCGGATCGTCGGCAACATCGCAGGAACACGCAACGGCGGCATCTTCACTGACGGCATCATGCTGCTGGCTGACAGCGTAGTTGCGAACAACGAGGCACAGGGTGGCAGCGGGGGCGGCATCTATCACGGCTGGTACGGAAGTGACCTGATGCGCGGCGAGCAGAAGACGCTGACGATCGAGCGGACCGAGATTGCTGACAATTTGGCCAGTGATGATGGGGGCGGCATCTACAGCCTGCGAAGGCTCATCATCACTGACTCCTGGATTCATGGCAACGAAGCCGGCCGTAACGGTGGCGGCATCAGTGCAGTCGGGCAGCCGCATCCCGATACGGACCCCGAGCACTCCGGGGAACTGCGAGTGTTCGCCACCACCATCTCCGGCAACGTGGCCACGGACCGGGGTGGCGGCATCTACTCCGGTGCCCAGAAGTGCGCCGACACCGGCTGCCAGGATCCGGTCACGAACCCGAACCAGGTGCACCTGTTCCTGGTCAACAGCACGGTGACCGCCAACACGGCGACCTGGGGTGGCGGGCTGTTCCTGACCTCACGGAACGACGCGCCCGCCTACCTGTTCTTCAACACCATCGCATTCAACAAGGTGGACGGTACAGCGGATGGTCAGGGCGGAGGCGTGCATGCCAGCCGGCTGACAACTCTGCTCAGGGGCAACATCATCGCCAGGAACACAGCCGGTTCGAACTGGCCGGCAACCCGGGACCTGTACGAAGGCATCATCACCGATTTCGGCTTCCCGGGACTGGCTTCCGATGGGCACAACTACGTCTCCGTCCGGCCCGACAACGTGACCATGATGCCCGGCTCAGACATCTACCCGGGCAACAACCTGGATCTCCATCCGGTCGCTGACCAGCTGGTCGGCACACTGGAAGACCATGGCGGTTTTGCCCCGCTGCTGGCGCTTGCTGCCGGTTCCACCATCCATGATCACGTGCCCAGCGCCTACTGCCAGGTGCCGGCGGAGGACAACCCTGTCCAACTCACCGCCTTGCTTGAGGATCAACGCGGTGAGCCCAGACCGGTGAACGGCAGCTGCAGCATCGGAGCGTACCAGCGGCAGTGAGCTGAACAGACAGGATCAGGCAGGGGCCGGCCGTTGGCGATGCCAACACCCACGCCTGTGACGCATAATGTGCAAGGTGGCTGACCATGTTCACGGATGACCCGAACTTCTGGCGCGAGCTGGACCACCTTGCACAGACGTGCGAGCTGATCGTTGACCGGCCGGCTGGCCAGTAGCACCCGAACTTCCCGGAACTCATCTATCCGTACGATTACGGTTACCTGCAAGGCACCAGCGGCGGTGACGGCTCCGAGATTGATGTCTGGCTTGGCCGCTCCCGTTCCCTCGGGGTTACCGCAGTCGCCTGCACCGTTGACCCTTACAAGCGCGATGCAGAGCTGAAAGTGTTTCTGGGCTGCACCCTGCAGGAGCTGGAGGAGATCAGTCGGTTTCTGCGTGTGGATGCCGAATTGCCGCACCTGGTGATCCGGCGGCGCGAACCGCGCTCACGTTAGGCAGATGCTGGCCGGCGGATCCCCTCCGGTCACCAGCTGACTAGAGTCCGTGCCGCACCTTGCATGACGCTGAAGGCGAGCGGCAACTTCCACAGATCCGATGGCCCCATGCGCCTTTAACCCGCAGTGATAAACTCCGGCGTGCCCGAGCCATTCGACACCCGCGTCGGCGCCTACTGCGTGCTGGTCGAAGACGACAAGATCCTCCTGGCCCACATTCGCCCCGCGTACTTCGGCAAGGAGTACGGCTGGACGTTGCCCGGCGGCGGACTGGAGCCGTTCGAAACGCCACAGGCGTGCGCCCGGCGTGAACTGTACGAGGAGACCGGTCTCGAAGCTGAACTGACAGGGTTACTGGCTGTGCGCAGCTTCACGGTCGCGGCGGAAGACAGGATCGACGAGAACAGGCGAGACGCGGCCCTGATCTCCGTGCAGATCATGTTCACCGGACGCCGGACGGGAGGCGCCCTGCGGGCTGAAGCGGAAGGCTCAACTGATGACGTTCAGTGGATCGCCCTGAGTGACCTCCCGGGCCTGGAGCGCGTGGAACTGGTGGACAGTGCAGTTCAGGCATTGCAAGCCACGGTGCAGGGTCAACCGTGAGTTGCCAGCGCAGCCGGCTGGGCTGTGCGCTGCTGGCTCCGATGA
>CAZBBU010000166.1:0-4330 GCA_964489965.1 uncultured bacterium | reverse complement strand
ACAGGTAATCCTGCTGACCAACGAACAGGGTAAGGATGCCGCTGCCGCTCCTGATGACCACTGACTGGCCCACCCTGGTTGCTTCCGTGCCCAGCCCGCGCGCCAGGTCCTGAACACTGACGTAGGGAACGCCGAACAGCTCGGTGCTGCCCAGCTGCTGGCCCAGGGCACTGTTCAGCAGCAGAAACAGGGCAGGCAGCAACAGACGGCGCATCACCTGCAAGCTTACCTGTGTCCCCGACCATAATGAGGTTCACGGCCACTGATACAATGCTGCATCGAAAAGGTTCACGGCAAGCTTTCAGGACTGAAGCAGAACGAAGTCAAGAGGCTCAGCAACCTCTACCGGCGCAAGGTGCCACCCCAGGTGGCCGTAACCGCCGACCTGGCGCGGGCACTCGTCACCCTGTCTGCCGAACTGGGCCGCGGCGTCAGTCTGCTGATCGACCGGCGCGGCCGGGTCGTGACCGTGGCCGTGGGTGACGCCGCTGATACTCCCCTGCCCGAACTGCGCGGCGAGGCCGGGAGCCGCCTGTACGGCCTGCGGCTGGTGCACACCCACCTCAAACCGGGTGGTTTGAGCGGCAACGACCTGTCCATGCTGTTCCTGAACCGCCTGGACGCCATGGTGGCGATCGACGTGGCCGGCTCGCCTGAGAACCCCCAGCCCGGAAGCTGCCAGCTGGCAACCGTATCGCCACCCACCAGCAGCGAGGAAGACTGGATCATCGACGAGCCGGTCACTGTTCAGGAGCTGGAGCAGGAGAACTTCCTGCAGCGTGTGGACGCCCTCGAGGAGGAACTGGCCAGGTCACGCAAGGCGCGTGAGGTGCAGCGCAGCAGCGCCGAGCGGGCCGTGCTGGTGGGCCTGCAGACAAGTGAGACGCACGAGGAAGCGGTCGCGCGTGTCGATGAGCTTGCCGAGCTGGCCCGCAGTGCCGGCGCGGTGGTGGCCTACAGCAGCGTGCAGTCCCGTCGCCAGGCTGATCCGCGCACAGTGGTGGGCGGCGGCAAGCTTCAGGACCTCGTCTCCAAGGCCTATCACGAGGACGCCGACCTGCTCATCTTTGACCGCGAACTCACCCCCGCACAGGCTCGCGAAGTCGAGAGGGCCACGAACCTCAAGGTACTGGACCGCACCCAGCTGATCCTGGACATCTTCGCTCAGAACGCGCGGGGCTTCGAGGCTCAGATTCAGGTGGAACTGGCCCAGCTGCAGTACCAGCTGCCACGGCTCGCCGGCCGTGGAACGGCCATGAGCCGACTGGGTGGCGGCATCGGCACGCGTGGTCCCGGTGAGACGAAGCTTGAGGTCGACAGGCGCCGCATACGCGACCGGATAACCGCACTCGAGAAATCAGTTGATGAGATCAGCAGGCGTCGCACCGAAACGCGTAAGCAACGCACCGCCTCGCCGATACCGGTGGTGGCGCTGGTCGGTTACACCAACGCGGGCAAGAGCTCACTGTTCAACGCGCTGACAAAGGCGGACGTACTCTCGCAGTCACGGCTCTTTGCCACCCTGCGCCCCACGACGCGTGAAGCATGGCTGCCGCAGCTGGGCGAATGGGGCGCCAAGGTGCTGCTGACTGACACCGTAGGCTTCATCCGCGACCTGCCGGACGAGCTCGTGAACGCCTTCAGAGCCACACTGGAGGAACTGCATGACGCGGACCTGCTGCTCCACCTGGTTGACGCCGCCGCACCCGGTGCGCCTGAACGGGTGGAATCGGTCAACCGCATCCTTGACGAGCTTGAGCTGAGCCCGCCACGCCTGATTGTGCTGAACAAGAGTGACCTGGCCGACCCTCACAGCCTGGAGCAACTGAGGCAGCGCTACTCGGCGCTGGCCATCTCGGCCCGCACGGGCGAGGGCCTCACTGAACTGCAGGAACGCCTGGCCGACATACTGGAGCCGGTACAGCCAGCCACGCTTGCCGGCCGCTGAATCAGTCCTTGCCGCCGCGTCCGATCAGAGCCGCGATCACGAACAGCAGGGCCTGCGACAGGATGATCACGCTGCCGCTGGGAACGTCCAGCCAGTAGGACACCAGCAGGCCGGCCATCGTGCTGACCAGGCCGATGATCACCGCACGCAGCGTCATGCTGGCCAGTGAACGTGAACTGAGCCGGGCAGCGGCAGCCGGAATGACCAGGTAGGCGGCCATCAGAACCACGCCGACCACCTGTGCGCTGACCACCACGATCAGGGCAGTCAGCCCGAACAGCAGGTACTCGAGCAGCCGCACGGGCACACCGTCGGTCTGCGCCAGTTCACTGTCAAAGGTCGCGTATGCCAGGCGGGGCCACAGGAGGCAGAGACTGCTCACGCTCAGCGCGAAGACACCGAGTATGACCCACAGGTCCGTGACGGAGACGGCCAGGATCGAGCCGAACAGCAGGCTGAACACGTCCACCGTGCTGCGCTCGGGTGGAACTATCGATACGAACAGCACCGCCAGTGCCACCGTCACCGCGAAGAAGACACCTATGACGGTGTCCGAGCCCAGCTGGGTCCGGTCACGTACGAAAGCGATGCCGAGCGCGACCAGCAACGTGAATGGCACGGCCAGGGTCAGCGGGTACTGCAGGATGCCGCTCTCACCGCTGAAAGCCGCCACCAGGGCACCGAGTGCGATGCCGCCGAAGGAGGCGTGCGCCAGTCCGTCACCCAGGAATGACAGGCCGCGCTGCACCACGAATGTGCCGGCGATGCCGGATATTATGGCGATGGCCAGTCCGGCCAGCAGCGCCCGTTGCATGAAGGCGAAGCTGAACAGGTGCAGCAGTTCGTCCATCACACCACCAGAACCCGGTGGCCGTGGCCCCTGTGACCGTAGGCTTCGCGGAGTACTTCGTCAGTCATCACTTCTTCGGGTGAGCCGCAGGCCCGCAGGGTCCGGTTGAGGACGGCCACCATGTCCGCATGGAAGCGTGCGGCCGTCAGGTCATGCGTGATCATCGCGACTGCTGCTCCGCTGCTCTCCTGGTAGGTCTCCAGCAGTTCGTACAGGTCGTGTTCCGCCAGGAAATCGACGCCGGTGGCCGGCTCGTCCAGCAGCACCACCTGCGGTCGCCGGACCATGGCGCGGGCCAGGTAGACGCGCTGCACCTCGCCACCTGAGAGCCGGGAGAGCCGCCGGCCGAGCAGCTGATGGGCGCCCACGAGCTTCAGTGCCTCGCTGGCGAGTTCAAGCTCGCTCTTGCTTATGCGGGCCGGCCAGGACCTGCGCAGGCCGGATACCACCAGCTCTGCGGCGCTGGCGGGAAAACTGCGGTCGAACGTCTTGAGCTGTGGCACGTAGCCGATCAGGTCGGGCCGCACACCCGCGTCGTGACCGAAGATGGCTGCGTGACCGTTGCTGGGCCTGAGCAGTCCCAGGGCAACCTTGATGAGCGTGCTCTTGCCGGCGCCGTTGGGGCCGATAATGGCGAGCGTCCGCCCCGGTTGCAGGTCGAGGCTGACATCTGTCAGTGCTTCGACCCGTCCGTAGCGGACGCTTACGTTGTGAATATGTACCGCCGGGTAGGAAGTCATGGTCACTCCCTCTGACGGGACGGCAGGCATCTGCCTGCGGGTCAGTTCCTGTTGAGTTTCTGCGGGTTGACCAGCAGCGTGGGGTCAAGGCTGCGGAGGGCCTTGGCGCTGAGCCACATGCGCTGCGGCTTGCCGTCAACCCAGACAGTCTTCTTCTGCAGGTTCGGCTTGACGCTGCGCTTGTGAACGCCGACCTTCTTCAGACCCACACCACCGCGCTTCTTGGGCGAGCCCTTGCGGATGCTGGTTGTGGAATGCCGCGTCTTGCGGCCGGTAATTGCACATACTCTGGCCATGATTATTCGTCTCCTCCAGCGCCACCGGTCCTGCACATGGTGCCCCGGAAGCAAACTTAAGCATCTTAGCAGATTGCGGGCCCAGCCCGCAAGGAAAGGCGCTACCGGGCGAGCAGCGGGCCCAGCGGCGCACCTGCAAGCAGGTGCACGTGCAGGTGCGGCACTTCCATGTGGGCATGTTCCCCGGAGTTGACTATCAGCCGGTAACCCTTGTCCAGCCCTTCCTGTTCGGCCACGCGTCTGGCCACCAGGAACAGGTGACCCAGCACAGGCTCGTCTTCAGGCTCCACGGTGCTGGCCATGACGATGCGCCGGTTGGGAATGATCAGGATGTGCACGGGCGCCTGAGGCGCGATGTCCCTGAAGGCCGTGACCAGGTCATCCTGATAGACGATGTCCGCGGGAACCTCCCGCCTAACTATCTTGCTGAAAATGGTGTCCTCTGGCATCCGCTTCAGACCTCCCCTGCGGCTTCCTTGAGTTCCGCCATCGTGAA
>CAZBBU010000165.1:0-4331 GCA_964489965.1 uncultured bacterium | reverse complement strand
CACCGTACTGGAGCGCGCTTCCATGCGAAGCATCACGTCTGGCGAGCTGATGGTTCAGACGGTCAGTGCCTGTTCCAGCAGGGACAGGAACGTCTCGGGGTCATCCAGCCACGGGTAATGCCCACCCTCTGTCATGCTGAACATGGCATCTTTCAGGTGCAGCAGCCCCAGTTCGACCTGGCCCGGCATGCTGCTGGCATCGTGCTGGCCGGCGATTATGACCGCCTTGTGGCTGACCCCAGCAAGAAGGGCGGTGACGTCCACCTGCCAGGGGTTCACCAGTTCAGCGAAGTCCTGTGGTCCGGAAAGCGCAGAACTGTCACTGTGTTCGAGCTGCAGGCGCGCCGAGGGGTTGGGGAACTGCAGTTCGTCAAATATGCGCTTGGCCGGCAGCCAGCGGAACGCCTGGTCGGTCAGCTCCACCGCGTCTTCGGCCTCACCCTCCTGCAGTTCTGCCTCCGGTGGCACTGCGAGTGGGCCGTTGCCACTCAACAGCGCCGCCGTACGCTGGATGGTCCGGGCCAGCATCGGCATCGAGAACCAAGGGTTGACGAGTATCAGGCGTTCGACCAGCTCCGGGTAGGTGCTGGCGGTCTGGATGGCCACGCTGGCGCCGAAGCCGTGGGCCAGCAGCGTGGCACTGGGCAGTTCAAGAGAGGAGAGCACGGCCCGCACGTCATCGGCCAGCACTTCCAGGCTGAACGGGTGCTCGGTGTAAGTGCGGCCGCCGCCACGTTGGTCGGCATACACCAGCAGATGCTGCTCCAGGCTGTCACCCAGCAGGTCACGGAACGAGAAGCTGTTGTAGCCGGGCCCGCCGTGCAGGTAATAGATGCGCTTGCCGGTTTCCTCACCGGCCAGCTCGGCGTAGAGGTCAGCACTGTCACGGGTTATGTGGAAAGCGGAATCCCGGTAGGCCACGCTGTCAGCTTACCAAGGTGCCGGAAGTCCGAACAGTCGGGCCGCGTTGGCATCCGTGGCCCGCTCCAACTCTTCGGGGGCGATACCACGCAGATCCGCCACGAACGCGGCGGTATGCCGGACGTAGGCGGGTGTGTTGCGCCGGCCGCGCTTGGGCACCGGTGCCAGGTAGGGACTGTCCGTCTCCAGCAACAGCCGCTCGGGCGGGATCTCACTGGCGGCTTCCTGCAGGATGGTTGCGTTCTTGTAGGTGACGTTGCCGGCGAATGACACGTACCAGCCAAGCTCGAGCCCCAGTTCCAGCAGCTCCGCGTCGCCGTTGAAGCAATGCAGAACGCCGCGGCGCCAGCCTGCGTTCGCGAGGGCCAGGCAGGCGGCTTCACTGGCAGTGCGGCCGCCTTGCCGATCCCGCACGTGCAGCACCAGTGGAAGGTCGAGCTCAGCGGCCAGTTCCGCCTGGAAGTCAAACGCCAGCTGCTGCTCGCGCAGTTTGTCCGCCTCCCAGTGGGTGTCAAAGCCGGTCTCGCCGATCCCCACCACTCGCGGCTGACGGGCCTGCCGGCGGACCTCGTCAAGCACGTCCGCATCGGCCGCAAGCTCCGCGTCACCGGGATGAATGCCGACTACCGCCCAGACGTTCGGGGGGCTGGCAGCGAGTGCGATGGCGGCATCGTTTCGGGCTGGACTGGTGCCCACGGTAACCATGGCCTTCAGGTCCGGATCCACACCTGCAGCGGGGTCTTCAAGCCTGTCCAGGTGACAGTGGCTGTCAGTCATGCCGCTTGCCCGCCGTGCGGAGAAGCCCGTGTTCATGGGCCTTCCGGCGTGTGTGGCAGCTGTGAGAGTTTTGTAAGAGGGCCATTGCTACATTCTATTCAGCCCAAGGTTGTACCGGGAAAGTCCCGGAGACAAGGATGCAGATTCACATGATGCAGGCACACGAAACAACAGACAGAGTGCAGTACCTCAGCAATGAGGAGCTCAGCAGCATCATAGGCAAGTGCGAGGAAGCGATTGCGGACGGAAGTGCCGAGATCGATCACTACGAGGCATTTGTACTGTGCCAGAAGGAACTGGCTCGCCGCACCTGGGCATGAGGTTCGGGTGCGGCCACGGTTCCCATGACCCGTCACCGCGTCACCGCATGCAAGCTGACCACCTTCCGGGCCATCCCGGCCTATAATCCACGAATGTTCAAGACTGTTGCGGCTCCAAGTCTGGCGATTCTGCTGGTGCTTGCAGGCTGCGCACCTGCCGTGACCGTGAGCCCCAGTGTGCTGCCGGCAGTCACGGCCGCTGTCGCTGCGGGTGCCAACGCAGGGGCGGCGGTAAGCCCGAGCAGCACGGCCACGCAGGCAGCCACTGCCAGCACCGTGCTCGGTTACGCCTCCTGGTACGGCCCCGGCTTCGCCGGTCGGCACACCGCCAATGGCGAGATCTTCAATCCGGCAGAACTGACCGCCGCCCACAGGACTCTGCCGTTCAACACCAGGGTCCGCGTGACGCTCGTGTCGAGCGGGCAGTCCGTGATCGTACGGATCAATGACCGTGGGCCGTTCAAGGACAACCGTGTCATCGACCTTTCCCGGGCGGCGGCTGACGCCATCGGCCTCACCGCCAGCGGAGTGGGTCAGGTTCAGCTCGAGATCCTGAGTGGCAGCGGTGTCGTTTCCAGCGGCGCCTCCGCGGAGCTCACGCCTTACGAGGTGGTGGCCCGGGGCAGGCTGCTCGGTGAGCTGCTGATCGTTTCCTCGGCGGTGGATACGGAGAGTGAGCCGGTGATGGTGCGTGTGGTGGGCAACGAGCTGCCACCCGAAGCCGGCGCCGACCTGCTCATGTCCGAGCAGCTGTTCGAACAGCTCGGCGCCGACATTCTGGTCAACAGCGACTAGACTGCGGCCTCACGCCGGCAGCCGCGCGCCAGTTCCACAGCGAAATCAGTCAGGTCTTCAGCCAGCCTCTGACGGTTGATGATGGCCGAACCGACTATCACCCCGTCAGCCAGCCTGGCGACTTCTGCGGCCGTGCGCCCGTCCGAGACGCCGAATCCAACCGCGAGAGGCAGGTCCGTGACTGCCCGTGCCTCCTGCAGCATGCGCGGAAGCTCACCGTCAACGCTGTCACGCGCACCAGTGACACCGGTGACGGACACGCAGTAGACGAAGCCAGTGCAGGCGGAGGTCACCTGCCTGAGCCGCTCAGCCGTTGAGGTGGGTGCTATCAGGAAGATGGTGGCCAGGCCGAGTTTCGCAGCGGCGGCCCGCAGCGATTCCGCTTCCTCGGGCGGCAGGTCCGGCAGGATCACACCTGAGGCGCCAGCCTCGGCGAGGGCGCTGAGGAAGCCTTCTTCGCCACCTTCGAAACAGTAGATGGGGTTGTAGTAGGTCATGGCAATAACCGGCTTGCCGTGCCCGCTGACCACGCGGATCATGTCCAGAACGTCTGCCACGGTGATGCCTGTCTCCAGTGCGGCCTGGCTTGACGCCTGTACGGTGGGTCCGTCGCCCAGCGGATCGGAATAGGGCAGGCCCACTTCCAGCAGGTCGGCGTGTTCGAGCAGCAAACCGGCGTCCTGCTCGAAAGCCTGGCGGTCCGGGTAGCCGGCCGTCAGGTAAGGCATCAGTGCCGCCCGGTTCTCTTGCCTGGCGCGCGCGAATGCCGCGCTTATGCGTTCCAGTCCGGTCATGCTTCCACCCCTTCCTGAAGGAGCCTGCGGACTTCGGCCACGTCCTTGTCACCCCTGCCCGACAGGCACACCACCAGATGCTGGTCACGATGCAGCATGGGTGCCAGGCGAATGGCTGCGGCCACTGCGTGCGAGCTTTCCAGCGCGGGAATGATGCCTTCACTGCGCGAGAGACGCTGGAAGGCATCGAGTGCCTCCTCGTCGGTGGCACTCTGGTATTCGGCGATGCCGCTCTCGTGCAGGTGCGAATGCTCGGGACCCACACCGGGATAATCGAGCCCGGCGGAGATGCTGTGGGCCGGGAGCACCTGCCCGTCGTCATCGGACAGGAGATGCATAAGTGCACCGTGCAGGACGCCCTTCTTGCCGTTACTGATACTCGCGGAGTGCCTGCCGCTGCCCAGGCCGGCTCCGGCGGCTTCGACGCCGATGAGGCGCGGCCGTTGCCCTTCGGGCAGATGTGTGAAAGGCGCGGACATTCCCATGGCGTTCGTACCGCCCCCAACACAGGCGATCACCGCCGCCGGTCTGCTGACGCCGACCTGCTCCAGCTGACTGATGGTTTCACGGCCGATGACGCTCTGCAGGTCGCGCACCAGCATCGGGTACGGGTGCGGGCCCACGACGCTGCCTATCAGGTAGTAGGAGTCACGAACGTTGGTCACCCAGTCGCGTATCGCTTCGTTGGTGGCGTCCTTGAGCGTGCGGGTGCCACTGGTGACGG
>CAZBBU010000164.1:0-4333 GCA_964489965.1 uncultured bacterium | reverse complement strand
TAGAAATGCGCGCCTTTGCCTGGCGCTTTGGGCCGCAGCAAACGACCCATCCGTTGCGCCTCTTCCTGCCGTGAGCCGAACGTCCCTGAAACCTGGACCATCAGCGATGCATCCGGCAGGTCCAGCGCAAAGTTGCCGACTTTGGACAACACCAGTGTGCGGATCCGGCCAGCGCGAAACTCATCGAACAGTTCATCGCGGCGCTCCTGCGGCATGCTGCCGGTAATCAGTGGGGCGCCGAGCATGTCTGCCACCTCCCGCAGCTGACTGAGGTACACGCCGATGATGAGCGTCGGCTCTGAAGCATGCAGGTCGAGGATGCTCCTTACCAGCGGCAATTTCTGCGGATTCTCCGCTGCAAAACGGAAGCGCGCACGCGGCTCCTTCAGGGCATAGTCCATGCGCAGCTCACTGGTCATGTCGACCCGCACCTCGCAACAGTCAACAAGTGCAATCCAACCTTCACGTTCCAATTCACGCCAGCCGGCGTCGTAACGTTTGGGACCTATGAGGCTGAACACGTCGCCTTCATGACCGTCCTCGCGTATGAGCGTGGCTGTCAGGCCAAGGCGCCTGCGCGCCTGAATTTCTGCTGTCAGGCGAAACACGGGGGCTGGCAGCAGGTGCACTTCGTCGTAAATCAGCAGACCCCAGTCGTGGCGGCGGAACAGGTCCATGTGCGGATAACTGGCATCAGCGCCGCGCTTGCGGGCAGTAAGCATCTGGTAGGTGCACAGGGTCACCTGACCGATGTTCCTGGACTTCGAGCCGTATTCCACCACTTGGTCCGGCTGCAGGCTGGTTTTTTCCAGCAGCTCGCGACGCCACTGGCCGACGCTGGTGCGGTTGGTGGTCAGAATCAGCGTCTGCTGGCCAACCAGCTCCATCGCCTTGATACCCACCACCGTCTTGCCGGCTCCCGGCGGCAGCACCACCACCCCGGAACCGCCTTCGCTGCTGCCGGCACGGAAGAACGCTTCCGCTGCAGCAGTCTGGTAATGACGCAATTGCAGGTCGGGCGCCAAGCAGATTTCCAGCGCACGTCCCTGCTGATAGCCCGCCACGTCCTGCACGGGCCAACCCAGGCCAAGCAGCACCTGTTTCAGGCGGCCGCGCTGCGCCAGCGGAACCTGCAGGCCGCCATTGCCCAGCTCCCGACCAACCAGTTCCCGCACTTCGTCATGCCCAGTCAATTCAAGCAGCAATGGCGCATCGTCCGCGCCGACACGCAACACCAGTTCACCAGACTCGTCCAGCAACCGCAGGCGACCCCAGCGGCCAGCCAAATCTCGGACTTCAGTTATCACATTGGCCGGGACCGGAAACTTTGCGAACCCCTCGAGTGCCTGCAGCATGTCTTCCGCCACGTAGCCTGCGCTGGTGGCATTCCAGATTGACAGGGGCGAAATCCGGTACGTATGCAAATACTCGGGGCTCTTCTCCAGCTCCACGAAGGGCGCAATCGCCACCCTCGCAGCCTCCGCCTGTTCATTGAACGTTTCCAGGACAAGCGAGCGGTCCGCATGCACAATCAGTGGTTTTGACGGATCCGGAGTCGGCATTTGTGCATGATAACGCGGGCTATTCGCGGTGCCAGGTCGGTGTGTTCAGGCAGGGGGTAGCTCTCCCGCCCCCATGAAAGCTACCCACCGGAAAGCGGCCAGCACAAAACTGAGATTATCGGATAGGAACCGCGAAACCCGAGGTGAGTCGCCTAATCCGGAATCAACCAGTCAGCATCAGGGAAGCGACCAAAGTCGCTGTCAAAGATGACTACTGTGGCACCGAACTGCTGAGCAAGCGCAGCCAGATCCAGGGCAAAAGAACCAGTTCACTACCCGAGAGTGCGGCATTGAGCCACTCTTTGGCGGCTGTGTGACCCGAGCAACCGTCCTGAGCTGGCTGGAGGATTCCATGAACGGTGTTCAAGGCGTACTGCAGAAATCAGTTCCAGTGTGGGTGCATGACTGGCAGTGCTGGCAGGTATAGCAGCGGCAGACGGCTATTGCCTAGCCATTCTTGTTTCCAGATTAGCTAAGTCGTGCTAACATGCAATCCGGAGGGTCACATGCGGCAGTTCAACATGCACGATGCGAAGACCAACCTGTCTGAACTGGTCCGGCTGGCGCTGGAAGGCGAGGACATCGTTCTTGCGCGCAATGGCAAACCGCTGGTTCGGCTCACACCAGTGACTGCGGATGTCGGCCTGAGGCCAATCGGACTCAACGCATTGGCGGACCACGAGATTACGGACGAATTCCTCTCGGAATCCCTGCGGCCGCTCAGCCCGAAGGACCTGGAAGCGTGGCACGCACCGCTGAATTCAGATGAGATGTGAGCGAGTCGCTGCTGCTGGATACACACGTCCTGCTCTGGTACGACACGGCACCGGACCGCATTCCTGCACCCGTTCGGACACGGCTGCAGGACCAGTCGATACAGGTTTTCGTATCGGCCATCAGCGCACTGGAGATTGCCATCAAATTCCGGCTGGGAAAACTGCCACAAGCGGCTGCATTCATGAAACAGTACGACTCGCTCATGACCCGCTACGGCTTCAGGGAGCTGCCCCTGACCGCGGCAGTCGCCATTTCGGTGGCAAGCCTGGACACCCCGCACCATGACCCGTTTGACCGGGTGCTCGCCGCGCAAGCCCTGAATCTGGACATTCCGCTTGTTACGCGTGATCCCGCATTCAGCTCGGTTCCAAATCTGCGCACAATCTGGTAACCCGGGGTTCTCCCCGGCGTTCAATCCGGACATACCCGGAGCATTTGCCGTCGGCGAGTCCGTCGTGTGTCGCCTTATCCGGAATCAACCAGTCAGCATCAGGGAAGCGACCAAAGTCGCTGTCAAAGGTGACTACTGTTGCCCCGAACTGCTGAGCAAGCGCAGCCAGATAGGCGTGGTGCGTTGTCAGTCGCGTAAAAGCAAGCAGGCAAATCCAGGACAAGAGAACCGGTCCACTACCCTAGAGTGCGTCATTGTCCCACTCTTTGGCGGCAGTGTGGTGCTGGGCGCTTTCATTAGTGGCATACAGCAGCACGTTTACATCTACGAGCTTCATTTGCCCAGCGCTGTCTTTCGCAGCAACGCTTCATCCTCGAGTTCGCCTGCCAGTTGCAGTGTTTTCTCAAGTGGCAATCGAGCCGGCTCCATATTGAAAGTTGGCGCGCTGAACGGTCGAGACGTCTTTGGGCTCTTTAGACCAGCACAATCGCTGCGTTGATGGCACCCTTGAACGAAACTCCCTGTTCCCGCATGACTGCCTGGATGAGAGACCTGGCCTCTTCAGTCAATGTCACGGTTGTACGCACGGGCGCATCATAGCAACACATAACTTGATGCAATGATGCGCTCAAGTGGCATGTCCAGACGCCTGAGCAACCCGATGAGCCGGTGCGCGACCATACGAACACAGACGGATGGAACAAGCGAAGCACGCGCACGAGTCACGTCTGCAGAGATTTTCCTTGAAGTTGCCACCTTCATCGAAGGCGAAGATGAGGGTACATTCCGTACTGTGGGTGCATCACTGGCAGTGCTTGCGCATTCCCTGACCCAGGACGGTTGACTCAGTCAGGCTTACTACGGAGCCAGATGTCTCGGCTGCCGCCTCAATAGCTACTCTGACCACCGATGTTACGAGTTCCGGCTTGAACAGCAATCAGAGAAAGACATGAGAATCCAGAAGCAATTTCAATTGCTGCTGTGCGCCCACTGAGCCTCGACATACTCCCGTGAGATGCTGTCCTCAAAATCAGCAGAGATGCCTGGGTCTGAGCCAATCAAGTCTCCCGCCGAGTAGTCAAAGTCCGGGTTCTGACGATCCGCCCAGATACCGATGGGAGGAGCAGCGTTACAAGGTGTCAGCACCATACGGTATTCCCGGCAGCACAACCTCTTCCCCATCCAGAAACAACCGTGGCGACCTGATTACGGCCTCGGCGTGATACGAAGCCGAATTGGTGCCGGCATCGCTGGGCGGCTCTACACGCATCCCCTCGGCTACCACGGTCACGGGGCTGGCCCAATGATTGGGCGGTATGACAACCAGGTGGCCCTGCCTGGCACTGGCGATGCCACTCTGCATGACGACACCCTCTTCTCCTTCGAGATGTACTGCCGCAGCAACGTAGCCGAGTGGGACGGGCAGTCTGTCATGCTGGCTACTGAGCAGATTGTTGCGTTTACCGAGGGGCGTGTTGCCTATATGGGTGGGCGGCAGGAGCGGCTGCACATTATCTGAGTTTGCAGGCATCCAAGGCGTGGCGAGCAACTCCAATTGGCATCTAGTTCGCCGACGCCTTGAATGTCGTGTTCGAGCGCCTAC
>CAZBBU010000163.1:0-4342 GCA_964489965.1 uncultured bacterium | reverse complement strand
TCGTGACCGTGGACTGCGGCATCAGCAACCTGGCGGAAATCGCCGCGCTGCAGGAAGCCGGCGTGGAAGTAATAGTCACCGACCACCACACGCCCGGCGAGCAACTCCCGGACTGCCTGGTTGTCCACCCCCGCTACGCCGATGACGCCTCTGCCAACAAGCCGGAACTCACCGGCGCCGGGGTCGCCTGGCACCTGCTGTGGGCCGTCTACCGGCTCAAGGGCCTGCCCGCGCCACTGGAATACGCGGACCTGGCCAGCATCGGCACCATCGCCGACGTAGCCCCGCTGCTCGGCGAAAACCGCGCACTCGTCCAGGAAGGCTTAAGGCGCATGTCCGCCAGCAACTGGCCGGGCCTGCGCGCCAGCGTGGCGCACAGCAGGCTGAGCAGCCCCATCAGCGCCCGGCACGTGGCCTTCATACTGGCACCCCGCCTGAACGCCGCCGGCAGGCTCGGCGAGGCGGAGTTGGGACTGGAATTGCTCATGACCGCCAGCGAAACCCGCGCGCGGGAGCTGGCCATCTACCTGGACGCCCGCAACCAGCAGCGCCGCCAGATCCAGGATGAGATGTACGAGCGCATGCTGGAGCAGGTCAACCCGGCGCATCCCGCGCTGGTGGTTCACGACCGGGACGGGCACCCGGGCGTGATGGGCATCGTGGCGAGCAAGCTGCTGGAGACGTACTACAAGCCGGTGTTCATCATCGCCAAGGGTAAAGGCAGCGTGCGCAGCACCCCCGGCATCTCGGCAGTCGAAGCGCTGCAGGCGGCCAGCAGGTACCTGCTGGGCTTCGGCGGGCACAGCCAGGCCGCCGGCTTCTCGCTTGACCCGGCCGCGATCCCCGACTTCGAACGGCTCATCCACGGCTTCGTCAGGCAGCATGCCGAACCCCAGCCGCGCGTGGTCATCGACCACGTCCTGGCCAGCGGCGACGCCAGCAGTGGCCTGATCCGCACCATCGAGAAACTCGAACCGCTGGGCCAGGGCATCGAAGCACCCGTCTTCGCCCTCACCGGCCAGCTGGAATCCGCCCGGGCGGTGGGCAAGGACGCCCGCACCCTGCAGCTCCGGCTGGGCGGGCTGAAGGGCGTGTGGTGGGGCAACGGTGAGCGCGCCGGAGACCTGGACGCCGGCATGGAAGTGCACGCCGCCATCAGCCTGGCGGAATCCGAGTACCGGGGAGTCACCTCGATCGAGTTCCGGGTCGACGACCTGCGGCCCGCCGCTCAGCTTGACCTGCATGAGGACCAGGCAGAGTTACCGGAGCTTCCCGCCAGCGTGCACCGCGGCAAGCCCGCCGGCGCGGGCCTGCATGTCACGGAACTCCCGCTGGGCAACGGACCGGCGGACCTGACCCGCCCGTTCAGCGAACTGCTGCAGCAGGAAGTGGACATCTGGCTGGACCTGGATGAGGCAGCACTGACCATGCTGCGCCGCGCCAGGTCCTTAATGCCTGACCTGGCAGACAGCCGGCGCGCCTGGGTGATGATCAAGCGCGGTACCCCGCTGCCGTGGAGTGAGGAACGCAACTCGCTGGCCCGGCAGATCCTCACGGAACTCGACCTGCTGGACGCCCGTGGTTTCGCGCGGCAGGGCCAGAAGCGTGACCCGTGGACTTCCCCGACGCTGCGGGCCTGCGAGCTTGAACGCTACCGCCTCGCTGCCTTCGAGTCCGCCTACAGGCACTTCTCGGATGCCGCCTTCGAAGTCGCGATCAGCCGGCTGTTCGGAGTAGAACCCGTACAGCCGGCCTGACCGCCCGCGTACAACCGCATTGTCAGCAGCCTTGAGAGCCAACAATGCAATACTGCCGTGGTGAACGGCACAGTAACAGTCAGCGCCGGCCGGACGCCCGACCGTGTAGAAATCAGGACAATCGAGCAGGAACTTAAGGCTGCAGTACGCGGCGAAGTGCACTTTGACGCCGCGATGCGGGCCATCTACGCTACGGACGCCAGCAACTACGAGATCGTCCCGCTGGGCGTGGTCCTGCCGCTGGATGCCGACGACGTGCGCGCGGCCGTCGCCGTGGCACACAGACACCGCATCCCCATCCTGCCCCGCGGCGGCGGCACCAGCCTGGCCGGGCAGACGGTCGGTGAGGCACTGGTCATCGACGTGTCCAAGCACATGACCGGGATCCTGGAACTAAACGCCGAAGAAGGCTGGGTACGCGTTGAACCCGGCGTGGTCCGCGACCAGCTGAACCGGTTCCTTGCACCGCACGCACTGCAGTTCACGCCGGACGTGAGCACCACCAACCGGGCCAACGTGGGCGGGATGGTGGCCAACAACTCGGCCGGCACCCGTTCGATCAAGTACGGCAAGTCCGTTGACCAGGTACTGGCGCTCAAGGTGCTGCTGGCCGACGGCACCGTCGCCTGGCTCGATGAACTCGACGAGTTCGCCCTGCAGCAGCAACTGGCCCGCAGTGACCGGCTCGGCCAGATCTACCGCACGGTGCACGGCCTCGTCACTGAGCACGAAGCCGAGATCGAGGCCCGCTACCCCAAGGTCATGCGGCGGGTGGGCGGCTACAACCTGGACGAACTGACCTCCGGCAAGCCCTTCAACCTGGCCAAGCTAATCTCCGGCTCGGAAGGCACCCTGGCGTTCATCCTGGAACTGAAGCTGCGGCTCTTCCCCGTGCCGCGCCACCGCGTGCAGGCACTCGTGCACTTCAGCGAGTTGCGCAAGGCGCTGCAGGCCGTGCCGTTCATCAACCGGCATGGGCCCTCCGCCGTGGAGCTCATCGATGACGTGATGCTGAACCTGGGCCTCGAGAACCCGGAGATCGCCAGACTGCTCGACTGGGTGCAGGGCGCGCCGGAGACGGTGCTGATGGTGGAGTTCGACGGCCAGACGGGCGAGGAGGTGCTGCTGGCACTCTCGCGTCTGCATGCCGATGCCGAGCTGGCGGAGTTGAGTTACGCCATCCATGACGCCATCGACCCCGTGCAGCAGGAGAACGTGCTTGAGTTCCGCCGGGCCGGCCTGGGGGTCTACTCGACGATCCGCGGTCCCGAAGTACCGGTGGCAGGCATCGAGGACGCGGCGATCCCACCGGAACGGCTGCAGTACTACGTGCCTGAAGTAATGGAGGCACTGAAGAAGCTGAACACCCGCATCATCGTGTACGGCCATGCCAGCGTGGGTGTGCTGCACATCAGGCCGCTGATCGACCTGAAGACACCCGAAGGCGTACGCAAGTACCAGGCCATCAACGACACGGTGTTCGAGCTGGTGAAGAAGCACGGTGGTTCCTGGAGCGGTGAGCATGGCGACGGACTGAACCGTTCGCAGGAGAACCGTGCCCTGTTCGGCGACACGCTCTACGAGGCGTTCCGGCAGGTGAAGCAGGCGTTCGACCCGGACTGGCTGATGAACCCCGGCAAGATCGTGGATGCCCCACCGATGACCGACAACCTGCGGTTCGGACCCAACTACCCGCGGGACACGCTCAAGACGCACTTCGCCTTCGCCGAAGAAGGCGGCATGCTCGCCGCCGCGGAAGCCTGCGTTGGCGTGGGAGCCTGCCGCAAGGTGGACGTGGGCACCATGTGCCCGAGCTACATGGCCACGCGTGACGAGATGCACTCCACCCGCGGCCGGGCCAACGTGCTGCGCATGGCGCTGAACGGCAGGTTGCCCGGCGGCGTGGCCAGCAGGGAAGTAAAGGAGGCACTTGACCTGTGCCTGGAGTGCAAGGCCTGCAAGGCCGAATGCCCCAGCCAGGTGGACATGGCGCGCCTCAAGTACGAGTTCCTTCAGCACTGGCATGACGAACACGGTGTGTCACTGCCTACCCTGGCGCTGGGCAACGCTGCCACCGTTGCGCCGCTCGGGCAGAAGCTCGCTCCCGTCGCCAACGCCGTCCTGCCGCTGGCGCCGGTCCGCTGGCTGATGGAGCGCACCGCCGGGATCGACCGGCGCCGCACCATGCCGCGCTACGCCCGGCAGGATTTCGCCAGCTGGTTCCGCAGGCACAGACCGGCAGGCGAGGCTTCCGGTGACAGGCGCGTGGCGCTGTTCGCGGACTCCTGGACCATGTACAACGACCCGGACATCGGCAAGGCCGCCACCGAGGTACTTGAGGCACTCGATTACGAGGTCGAACTGGTCCCGTACGGCTGCTGCGGCCGCCCGCAGATCTCCAAGGGCCTGCTCAGGAAGGCCAAGAAGCTGGCCGAGAAGAACGTGGAACGTCTGCTGCCCTACGTTGAGCAGAGCATCCCCATCGTGGGCCTCGAACCGTCCTGCGTCACTGCCTTCCGTGACGACTACCGTGACCTGATTCCCGGCCAGGAGACCGACACGGTGGCAGCCGGCACCTTCATGTT
>CAZBBU010000162.1:0-4355 GCA_964489965.1 uncultured bacterium | reverse complement strand
CTCGCAGTGCCTCGCGGAAGCGCGCCACGAACAACAATGAGTAATCGGTGGCCGCTCCGATAACAAGGATGAACAGGATGCCCTGGGTCTGCCCGCTGAGCAGCAGAATCTCGTACTTGGCGAGCCACCAGACGGTAAGCAACGCGACCGTCAGTGCAGACAGGCTGGTCATCAACACGGCAACCGGCAAAAGCAGAGACTTGTACACGAACACGAGAATCACGAATACCGCGACCAGAGCTACGACCAGCAGCAGCCCGTCAATCCCCTTGAAGGCCGCCGCCAGGTCGGAGATGAATCCCGCCGGGCCGGTGACGTAGACGTCCACGCCTTCCGGCATGTTCTCCTGCAGGGAAGTTCGCATTCTGGCGACGGTGTCGGCAGCCTCTGTACCCGCCTCCACGAAGGCGAATGCCTGGGCGGCCATCTGATCCTGAGCGGGAATGACAGGTGACATGCCTTCGGCAACACCAGGGATCTCGGCAAGCGCAGCAAGGCTTTCACTGAGTTGGCGCCTCTGCTCCTCGGTCAACTGCTCGGCGGCTTCGAAGACGATTATTGCCGGTGCTGCAGTGGAGTCGTTGAATTCGCCGAGCATGCGCTGCACCCGGGTGGCATCGGCTGATTCGGGCAGGTAGCTTGTCGCGTCGTTCGACGATACTTCGGCCACCCTGCCGAAGTAAGGGCCGCCGATCGCGGCCCCTGCCAGCCAGGCAAGTATCAGTAAAGAAGGCAGCAGGATGCGCAGCCACTTTGGCGGCGTTGCTCTGTGGGAAACGGTATTGCTGGGCACGCGAGTGACCTCCGGGAAAGCCGCCAGCCATGAACAAGCCAGGCTGGCAAGCAACCTGGCATTTTACGTCAATGGCGAATCGCCCGTTGTGTCGACACCGCATTTTGGCTTCACCCGGGTACTTTACTGTGGCATCATCCCCCAACAGCGCTGACTGTGATTGCGCCACTGTGCAAGTGCCAGACGTGGCTCGCCACCCGCTGAACCAGACTCCGGTCATGCGACGCAAACAGTACCGTTCCAGGGTAATCGACCAGCAAATCCTCCAGCGCCTGAACAGCAGCCAGGTCCAGGTTGTTGCTCGGCTCGTCCAGCACCAGCAGCTGAGCGCGCGTCACGGCCAGGCGCGCCAGTGCCAACTTGGTTCGTTGGCCGCCAGACAGCTGCTCAACTCTGAAGTCCGGATTTCGCGGCAGGTCAAGCTGGGCCAGCAGGTAATGAACATCCTGCTTCCGCAGCTCACTCTGGGCGGACAGCAGGGCCTCACCAACCGTCATAAATGGCTCCAACTCCTCACCATGCTGCCAGGCTTCGAACACACTGATTCCTGGACCCAAAGTGACCTCACCACCAAATTCAAGCCGAGTCCGCAAGGCATAAAGCAGGCTGGTCTTGCCGGCGCCATTCGGCCCAGTAAGAGCAATCTTCTGGCCATGCGCCACATGCAAATCAGTACTCGCCAACAGCTGCAAGCCATCTCTGGTGATTGACAGGCCGCTGGCCCGCAGCACCTCACGGGGACCCGCCACATGCTCAGGCAGCGGAATCCTGATTCGCAGCGTGTCCTCAAACGGTTTTTCAATTGGCTGACTGCGCTCCAGCCGCTTCTCGAGTGCCTTCTGCCGGCCGGCCAGGGTACGTGAAACGTTCTCAGCCTTGGCTTTGGCCAGAATGAGCGGCTGGCCACTGGCCCGCTTGTGGTTGAAGTGGTCCGCACTCCTGGCCTTACTGGCCAACTTGTGCATCTCCGTCTCCAGATTCCGCACCTTTCGTTCCTGAGCCTGATAAGCCCGCAAATGCGCCTCGGTCAGTTGAGCCTTGAGCCGCATGGCCTGACTGTAGTTACCGGGAAAGTCCAGCAACTTGCCGCGCTCGAGTTCCAGCACTCTTGTTGCCACGTTATCCAGGAAAGTTCGGTCGTGTGAAACGAACAGGACGGTGGCAGCCGAGCTGAGCAGCCAACGTTCCAGCCACTCACGGGAATCAACATCCAAGTGGTTGGTCGGTTCATCCAGCAGCAGAATATCCGACTCCGTCAACAGCAGCCTGGCCATCAGCCAGCGACGTTGCTCGCCACCGGAAAGGTCATCCGGTTTCGAGTCCAGCTCGAGTCCCAGTCCTGCCAGGACTTCAGCTGCCCTCGACTTGAATTCGTAGCCACCCAGCCGCCGGTAGCGTTCCTCCGCATCTGCATAAGCAGTCAGGTTGGCCTCAGTTGGCTCGGCCAGTGCTGTCTCGGTGGTCTTCAGGGCCGCCTCGGCCTCCTGCAGTTCAAGCGGAGCCAGATTGCCGCTACCCACGTTTCCGGTCACATGGGCCAGCTGTTCAAGCAACAGCGCCTTGCCTGTGAGATGAACGCTTCCGGCAAGTGGGGGAAGTTTGCCGGCGATGATGTGCAGCAGACTGCTCTTGCCGCTACCGTTCGCACCAATGAGGGCAACCTTTTGGCCTGTTGGAATTGTGGTTGAAATGTCGTGAAACAATCGCTTGTCGCCACGAATCATGGCGACACCTGAAATGCGTAAACTCATCCTGAACTCCCGAACAAGAAATAGAAACTGTAGTCAGTTGCTTGTCAGTTCAGAATGAGTGGCGCATCTATTCCTCGTACTTCCGCGAGCTTGACACAGAACCCCCAGGGAACCTGGCCGGGCGTAGCCATAGTAGCACGGAGGACCTGCAAATTGCGGTTCTACTCAGAATCGAAATCCGGCAGCGGGGAGCCACTGGCTTTCAAGGTCGCAGTCGGGGCGTATTTCTGATCGGCATAGGTGCGTCACCGGTCGGCAGCAAACAGACTCGACGGGACATATTGATGACATTCTCCATTGCCCAGCCTCCAATAATGCCTGTTGGAGGCTGGACCACAGCCAATTTGTTCTTGCCGCAAGATGGGCGGCACACACGGGAGTGATTATCATCAAAAGACTGGCAACAATCGCACTACTGGCACTGTTCACGGTATTCGGACAGGGCTTGGCTCAGGAACGCATCATCTCACTGAACGGTGACATCACCGAGTTCATTTACGCCCTCGGCGCCGAGGACCAGCTCGTTGCCGTAGACGCCACTTCCAACTATCCGGAAGCTGCCAATGAAATGGCAAATGTCGGTTACGCCGGCCGCCTGTCCGCGGAAGCACTGCTGGCCTTTGAGCCCACCATCGTCATCGCAAACGACCTGGCACAGCCCACTGAAGTGTTCGAGCAGCTTGAGGCCGCCGGCGTCAGCGTCGTGCATACCTCCAACGAACCTTCACTCGACACGCCCTTCCAGAACCTGGAGCTGGTGGCCGAGGTGGTTGGTGAAGAGGCACGTGGCGAAGAACTCGCAACCGAACTCCGCGCCAAGATTGACCAGGCAACCGCCGCAGCTGCCGAACTGGACTACACGCCCCGCGTCATGTTCATGTACCTGGGCAGTACCCAGATGCAGTTCGCTGGCGGAGTGGACGTACCTTCCAACATCATGATTACAGCTGCGGGCGCAGTCGACGCTGGTGCCGAAGTGGGTCTTCAGGGCTACCAGCCCTTCACGCCTGAGGCGCTCGTTACCGCCGCTCCCGACGTGCTGCTGGTCACCGACCGCGGCATCGCCGCAATGGGTGGCATCGACGAAATCCTCGCCATCCCTGGCGTCATGCAGACCCCGGCCGGCCTGGCAGGAAACGTAATTGTCTTTGAGGACAACTACCTGCTCAGCCTTGGCCTCCGCACCGGTGACGCACTGCTCGATCTCGTGGCTGAACTGGCCGAACTCGACTGAGCTGAGGGACAAAACAAGCCAGAAGTTTGTGTCCGCCGCCAGCGGAATTGCGGGCGGCGGACTTCTGTTGTGCAGCGGCACAAATGCACAAAGTTGTAAGCGCTTACGGCATGCAGCATTCCAAGAATCCGTGCTTGAAACGACGCTTTGCTCGCGCCTATTGACACACAGTCAGCTGGCTTCTAGAATCTGGACACAAACCATGTAAGCGCTTACAGGCATAGGTGGTGTGAGCGCGGAAGGCAGTCCAGACGTGACCAAACACAGGCGCACGGCGACGCGAGCGACCATCCAGGACGTAGCACAACTGGCTGGTGTATCAACCGGCACAGTGAGCCGCGTACTGAACCAGCGCGCCGGAGTCAGTGAGGCCAGCCGCCTGCAAGTGCTGCAAGCCATGGAGGAACTCGATTACAGGCCCGACCACGCGGCCCGCACCTTATCGCTCAAGGCCATCACCGTAGGCCTCAACCTGCCACCCGATGCACGCAGGCTCACCCCGTTCTTCATGCTGTTCCTCGAGCACCTGATCGAACAGATTCAACCGTTCGGCTACCGCTTCAGTGAGGTTCCGGCA
>CAZBBU010000161.1:2130-4407 GCA_964489965.1 uncultured bacterium | reverse complement strand
GGCTCCTGGCCGCAGATCCGTCAGTGCTGGGCCCCCATGATCTGGCGGATCCGGCACTGGGTGGCCACGTGGTCTGGTCCGATCCCATGGTGGGAAGCAACCAGTTCCTGGCTGGCCGCAGCTCTCCGTTAACGGTGGACGTCGCAGCGACTGGGTCGTCCAGCTTCGTACTCGGCTTTCATAACACCAGAGCGGCTCAGATAACCACTCTTGAATGGCAGGACTTCCCGGAGTCCCTGGCTGCGGGAACGGCCTTTCCTGCGGTTACCGTGGAGGTGAGCATGACGGGTGCGGCCGGGCCGTGGCAACCACTGTCAGAGTGGACGTTTGAGCGTGATTCCGAAGGGACGGCCCGACTGCAGCTTGAGCAGCCCACCTGGGCCCGCTACCTGCGCTTCAGCGGGCAGCCGGCTGATGATGACCAGCTCCACCTTCACATGCCACGCCGCGTGTCAGTGTTTGAGAGGCCCGCCGATGGCAGCAACTACCTGAGCATCCTGGGTGAGTGGGGCACAGGTTCGACCACGGCCGTGTATGAACACCTGAATCCACCGCCTGCGATCATTGCGGTTGACGACGGAGACGCGGGGGACACCATGGGCAGCGCCACCAGCCTGGCCTCCGGCTCTGCGGCCCAGGGCACCGTGGAAGTGGCTGCCGATGTCGACTGGTATCGGCTCAGCATCGCCCCCGGCCACAACCAGCTGACTGTCCGTCTGAGCGGTGAACCCGTGATCGCCTATGAGTACGAGCTGCTGGATGCTGCAGGTCAGCCTGTTGCCGCGGCCGTAACCCGAGGCGCCGATGGTGACACGCTGACGCTCTACGCTGATCCGGGCGATTACTACCTGCGGATCGAGGAGCCGCGACGTTCCGTGGTCTTTGCCTGGGACACGAGCGGCAGCATGGGCCCCTACCTTGACATCACCTACAACGCCCTGAGCGCATTTGCCCGGGACATCTCCGCTGAACGGGAGCATGTCCAGCTTCTGGCCTTCAACATGCCCAGTCCGACCTGGTTGCTGCCCTACTGGATCGGCAACGCGGAAAGGGTGCAGAGAACTGTAGTCGAGTATGACCGGACAGACGATTCATCCAACAGCGAGGTCGCCTTGATCCCTGCCACTAACGCCCTGGGTCAACGCGAGGGCACGCGGGCGATCATGCTCATCACCGATGCCGAAACGGGCAGCTACGGCCGGACCACGGAACTCTGGCGCCAGATCGAGCGTGTGTTGCCGAGAATCTTCACGTTCGAAGTGAGCAGCGGTGGCGGCTTGCGGGCCCAGCAGATGATGCAGGGCTGGGCGGCTGCCAATCACGGCCACTACACGCTGGCCGCCTCCATCGGCGACCTCGACAGTGGCTTCCGGCGTGCCAACTGCATCCTGAGGCGACCGAAGCACTACCGTATTGAGGTCGAGTCGGTAGCAGCGGCACCACCGGGTCCGGGCACGCTGTCCATAACCCGGCCAGAGGGCGCCGCCCAGCCGGCTGTTGAGGTCATCTTCGACGCCTCGGGTTCGATGGGCACCCTGCTGCCGAGCGGCGAGCAGCGACTGGCGGCCGCCAGGCAGGTGCTGGCGGACCTGGTGAGCGGCGGTTTGCCTGAAGGGGCGCCGTTCGCACTCAGGGCGTTCGGCCAGGTGGAGCCGACTACCTGCAACATGCGCCTTGAAGTACCATTCGGCCCACTAGACCCAACAACGGCACTGCAGGCTGTGAACGCCATCGAGATGAAACTGCTGTCCCAGACTCCGCTTGCTGCTGCGATCCTTGCCAGCGCTGAGGACCTGGCGGCAGCCGGCGGCTCACGGACGCTGATTCTCATCACCGACGGTGTCGAATCGTGTGGCGGCGACCCGATCGAGGCAGTCAGGCAGCTGCGTCAGAGCAATCCGGTTGAGATAGCGATCGTCTCCCTGGGAATCGAGGACGCCCAGATCGCCGAGTTCACCGCGCTGGCCGAAGCCACCGGAGCAAGTTACGTGGATGTGAGCTCAATGGAGCAGTTGCAGCAGTCCGTGCAGGCAGCCCTGAACCCGGCTTATGAGGTATACGATGCTGACGGCCAGCTGGTGGCCAGTGGTGTGGTCGACGGTCCTGCGGTGGAACTGGACATGGGCGTTTACACGGTACGCATCATCGGGCTCGGCGTACGGGAATACCCCAACGTGCAGGTGCCAGCAGAAAGCAGCGTGACTCTTACTTACGGTGGGCAGTAACCTGCTCAGTAAACGGAAGTGGGGGGGAGCCATCGTTGGGTCCCGCCCCATC
>CAZBBU010000161.1:0-2120 GCA_964489965.1 uncultured bacterium | reverse complement strand
GTCCCCTTTCGTTCGGGGGGGCTTTAACCGGATCATTAACGTGATGGGGGGGGAAGCTTTGTGGGCTCCCCCCCACTTCCGTCAGTTCTTTGGGGGACAGTCAGCTGGGGTTCAGAACCGGGCGCGCAGGGCTGCGACCACCGCCGTGACAGCTTCGTCAGCAGCCTCAGCCAGCAGTGGTCCCACAGTCGGGTCGCTGTAGGCGATGGTGCCACCCGGGATCCGACTGGTGGCGATGTTGGGATTGGAGGCGTCGCCGGAGCCGCGCATGGAAACGACCACGGTACCGGAGATTATGTCTGTGGCACGCACGTCCATCTCAACCTGAGCGGTGGTGGCCCCCACAGTGAAGCCGAACAGGCTGGCGCCAGGCTTGGCGATGGTGGCGCGGGTGACCGTGCCGGTCACAACGTAGCCGGCGCCCGCAGCTTTGGCCAGCGCGACAGGATCGAGGGATTCCATGCCCTGCTGCTCGATGATGGTCTGAAGCTCACTTCGCTCGACCACCACGTAACAACCCGATTCCTTCAGCATGGTGATGAGCCTGGCGGTTGCGGCATCCTCCACGCCGAGAACGGTTATGTCACCCGTACGGGTCGTATTGGTGAAATTGACCACCGCGACCACGGGCGGCGGCACGTTCACGCAAGCAGAATCAAGTGCGGCCGAAGGCACACCACTGCCACCCGGCGCCGCAGTCGGCGCACAGGCAGCCAGAACGGCCAGCGAAGCGAGTGAGAAGAATAGAAACAGCTTGTTGCGCATAAGTATCATCCCTTTCTGACAGTCACTTGCTGGATGAACTCTAGCAGCAGGGGCGTCAAAGCCCCGTGAAAGGCCGGCCCGAGCGTCGTACGTTCTCTTGTTCAGAATGGTGCCCAGCGGCTACAATACTGACTGCTGCCACTTGCACCGGTAGCTCAGCTGGATAGAGCAGGGGACTCCTAAGCCCAAGGTCGAAGGTTCGAATCCTTCCCGGTGCACCAATCCAGGACAGTGTTTCTCCACTTCGGAAGAGGTGGAGATTTTCTTGGTACCAAAGCGCGTAGCGCACTGTGAAAATTATGAACAGGCCGAGCAGGCCCCCATGCATTAATATCTAAGGTGTGTGGCGAGTCAAAAGTTCTGGGGACAAAGTGCCGCAACTGCGACAGGAAAGCTGAGGGCCTCGAAGTCCCACACCCAGGCATAATCGCGCGACAGCGAGTACGCCATGACTGCCGACGACGTTCTGGAAAGGCGGCTGCGGATCGGCTTCCTTGACCGGTCCGCAGCCGAAGCGATCCGCCCGCACGTCGCGTAGCTTCTCTTTTCCTGAATTAAGGCAGCCAGCCGACCAAACGCCGGACGTTCGTCCTAGTGATCAGCTGACTGTCATCCGGTTCGATCGCCGCGCCGCGGTGGTTGGGTATCATGAATATCCCTGACTGGTAATCCTCGTGGTACTCGACGAACGCGATCTCTGAGGCGTTGGGTGAGAAGACCGCTCCGAAGTGGGGCATCGCGCCTGTGGTCAACTGATGTGGTTCGCTGCCCCAGCTCACGTCCGTATTCAAGTGTAAGCTGCGCAGGCTCAGTGTGCTGTCGATCAGCAACGTGCCTCCGGTCTCACCAGGCGCCCCGCCTTCATCCCCAGGTGCGCCACCGGCGGCGCCTCCACACGCGTTAGCGAGAAGTGCAACGGCCAGCAGTCCGCCAAGGGTCTTGTAAATTTTCACCGGACGTCACCTGTCGAGCCACAACGAACGTTTGCGATCATGCCGATTCCCCCCAAAATCGTCAGTTGTGTTGATCTTAGTCGCCGAACGTGAACGTATATGAAGCCAGCAGCGCACTTGCCCCAATGCTTTAGTGCTCACTTGACTGTTGCAGATCGACCCTCTATAGTTAAGCCCATGCTTAACCATCGGGTATTCGACGCATTGGGTGATGTCAGCCGCCGCGCGATCATCAGCCAGCTGAGCTCGGGCCCGGCCACGGTCACTGAAATCGCCGGGCCACTGGGCATCAGCCGTTCGGCCGTGCTGCAGCATCTGCACGTCCTCGAGGACGCACGGCTGGTCAGCAGCGTCAAGTCCGGTCGGGTACGAACCTGCGAACTGAACCCGGAAGGTCTGCAG
>CAZBBU010000160.1:2090-4456 GCA_964489965.1 uncultured bacterium | reverse complement strand
GGGCAGCAACGCCCGAACCCGTCAGGGCGAATTACCCCAACTCTGAACCAACTCCCCAGGGCCACTTACCAGCCCGGGCCTCAACCTCCGATCGGAGCCAGTGGCGCACACATCGCAGTCCAGTGGGCTTCGATCGATCCGGCCAGAATATGGTTGGAGCTCGTTTCAGCGAGCATGGAACTGGCACTGACGTACTCCTGGCCTGCCACGAACTCCCAAACGCTCGGCACCGATGCCCAATCAACGAGACCCGCCACAATGGCTGCTTCGAGATCCGGTGCCGGTTCCAGATGCCAGGCGGTCGAGAGCAGCAGTTCGTTGCTGTTGCAGGCGATTGTGAAGGTCATCGGGCCCGTCTGGTAACCGGTCGCGATCCGGATGTTGTCATGGTCGATTCCCAGTCCGGGAGCACCCGCCGGACCGGTCTCGCCATCCGCACCGTCTTGACCCGGAGGTCCAGCAACGCCCTGCGGGCCCTGGGGTCCCGGCTCACCCTGCGGACCCTGGCTCGCAGCATCACCAGGAGGCCCCTGGGGCCCTGGATCACCTTTCGGACCTGGCGGTCCGGCCACTAACTCAAGCCCGTCGAGTTCCTGGGTAAGGGCAGCGAGTTCCCCCTGGAATTCCTGGATGCGCTGCTGCAGCAGGCTGAAGTTCTCGTTGACCTCACTGGCAATAATCGGCGCGCCCGCCACGAACACGTTCAGCGCGCCGGCCACCTCGCTGCCGGTGACGATGCCGGCCGCACTGATCATGGACGCGAGGGCGATTCGTCTGACCATCGCCGTCGCACGCTTCGGATTTAAGGACTCCCCCTGATTATTCATACGGGCATCCTAGGCCGGCGGGTATCACCCGGCTATCACCTCGCTGCGGCAATCCGACCCGGATGGACTCCCCTGCTTACGCGGGTGGTTCTTCACGGTCCTCAGGCCTCACTTGTGACCAAGATGCAGGCCCCGGGTAAGTGAAACCTTCCGGCTCATGGCGTACATCCTTGTGGGCGTTCGTGTTGTCCGCCACCAGCGGTTTCCCTGACCATCCGCTGACCTCCCAGCCAGATAATGCAGCAAGAGCCACGTGCAGGAGCGCAAACTGAGTGGCTCTACAGGGGGAACAATCATGAGCAACATCATCCGCAAGTCCGTCATTGCAGCAGCGAGCTTCGCGGCGCTCAGTAGTGGCCTGGCACAGACCGGACTGGCTGAACGCTTCACTGACTTCACCAAGAACAGCAGCTGGGAGCTGGTCAGCAACGAACAGCTCGACTTCCTCACCCATCACCCGCAGGGCATGGTCCGGGTCGGCGACAGCCTGTTCCTGTCGTCCGTCGAGATCATCGAACGTACCGAGCGTTACGAGACCCCGCAGGACGGTTACGACCGCACCCCTGGCGTGGGCCGCGGCTGGCTGTTCCAGATGAACATGGCCGGCGATCCATCAGGAGCTCCGGTCAGCACGTAGGAAACCGAAACCGCCGGCACACCGGTGAACGCATAAGTCAGCTGCGGCCTGATGGAGTGATCCAGATCCCAGGCACGGGCCACAGGCACAACCGCGTGGGCACTCAAGGTCGCAGAGTTTCCGTAGTGCACACCGGCAGCAACCTCGACTTGCGCCAACGCGGATGCAGGTAAGAGAAGGCCTACGAGAAGAGCGCCGCTACGCAGGAACGCGGCATATCGGATTCTGTTGTTCATGTTCCCCCCTGTTTAAAGATTAGCGTCTGACCTGAATCAGCTTGGGGCATTTATCACGTCCCACTCGTCCTTTCTCCATCACCTGCTGTTCGCACATATACAGAACCCTCAGCAGCCCCTTGACCAGAGATGTCTGATAATGTTTGCAGCGGGGCAAAGCCAATGAGCAGCGCACCCGCAATCGATGGGGGTTGAGAATGAAGTTGAAGTATCTTCTGGCAGCAGGCGTGCTGGCAGCCGGCGTGAGCCTGGCGGCCGAGGAAGCCGTGAACATCCCGGGCAGTCAGTATGAGATGCCGGGCATACTCTCGGTTCCCGAGGGCGAGGCTGACTTCCCGGCCGTTCTGCTGATCCATGGCTTCGCCAGCGACAAGAACGAAGTCGGCGGTTTCTACAGCAACCTGGCGGCCCAGCTGGCCGAACGCGGCATCGCGAGCCTGCGGTTCGACTTCCCTGGCTCCGGCGACCACACCGTCGGCTTCGAAAGCAACAACTGGAGCACCTTCGTCCGTGACGCCCGTGAAGCGTTCGACTGGCTCGCTGAACAGGACCGGATCGACGAAGAACGCCTGGCACTGGTCGGCTTCAGCCTCGGTGGTGCAATCGCCAGCAACCTGGCCGGCAACGACGGGCGCGTCGAGGCACTGGTCCTCTGGTCAGCAGCAG
>CAZBBU010000160.1:0-2080 GCA_964489965.1 uncultured bacterium | reverse complement strand
CGTACTACGAAACCGCCGTTCAGGAAGGTTACGCCGAAGCCGACCTGGGCTTCCGCACCGCCAACCTGAGCGCCGAGTACTTCCAGGGCCGCTTCAGCGCCTTCCCGCTGTACGACATCCGCACCTACACCAACCCGCTGCTCGTGATCAACGGACAGCTGGACACCTCCGTGCCGGTCCACACCGCCCGGGATTACGTGCAGAACAGCGGCAGCTTCGACGTGGCCCTGCGCATCCTGCCGGAATCCGATCACATCTTCAACGTGCTGACTGGGGACCCGACCGACTCGCAGACCGTGCTCAACCTCACGACCGAATGGCTCGACGAGAAGCTGGACTGACTCTCCTCTGAGCAGGATCAGGCGGGACGGCATGCATCGCCGTTCCGCCTTTCATTTGTCCTGATCCACGACCAGCGCCGGCGGACCAGAGCCCCCACCCCTGGCGTGCTACTATCCCCAACAGAAAATTGACTTGAGGAGCAGACCATGATGGACCCCGAACTGGTTAATGGTGACGATCTGAGCCAGACGCTCGCAGGCCTGTTCCATGAGCTGTTGCGGGGACCCCAGGAGGGCGCGCCCACCTGGATCACCACTGGTGGCCCGGGATCCGCGCTGTACGGCAGCCTGGCAGACCTGAGCGCCGAGCAGGCATCGCAGGATGTGAACGGCAGCAGCATCGCAGCCCACGCGGAACACATGCGCTGGGCGCTGCAGCTTGTGATCGATTGGTTCGAAGGCAAGGGGCCGACCGCCGACTGGAACGAGAGCTGGTCGGTTTCGGTTGTTGATGAGGCGGCCTGGGACAAGCTCCGCGCCGACTTGCGTGTTGCCGGTGACACCGTACTGGAGAACCTGCGGACCCGCCACAGCTGGAACGCTCCGATGGCCATGAACGGTGCCCTGGCCTCGTACGGGCATGCCGCCTATCACCTGGGCGCGATCCGGCAGCTTCGTAAAGAAGTCATGTGAAGCCTGGGAAGCCGCAGCCAGCGCCACAAGTCAAGTAGTCCCAACCGACACCGGCCCGGCCGGCGGGTGTAGAATTCTCGCCGTCCTCGACGTTTCCAGGGGGGCGCCACGCGCAGTTTGCGCCGATTTCAGTCACACCAACCCGTCAGTTCGAGAGCAACAGAGGTCGTTTTATGGCAACGCAGGCAGTCCCGTCAAAACCTACGCAGAACCGGCTGAGTCAGCGCGACAGACTGACCATAGGAGTGCTGCTCGTAGCGGCCTTCGTGGTCATCCTGAACGAGACCATCATGAACGTGGCCCTGCCGCAGCTGATGATCGTCCTGGACGTCAGCGCCAGCACCGTGCAGTGGCTGTCGACCGCCTACCTGCTGACCATGGCCGTGGTCATCCCCATGACCGGTTTCATCCTGCAACGCTTCACCACGCGCTTCGTTTTCATAATGGCGATGTCACTGTTCAGTCTGGGCACCCTGCTGGCCGCCATCGCCCCCGGCTTCACGGTTCTGCTGGCCGGCCGCATAGTTCAGGCCGCCGGCACGGCCATCATGATGCCGCTGCTGATGACCACCATCCTGCGACTGGTGCCCACCCAGTCACGCGGAGCTGTGATGGGTGCCGTCAGCACCGTCATCTCGGTGGCACCGGCACTGGGCCCCACCGTCTCAGGTGTCATCCTGCAGTACCTCAGCTGGCGCTTCATGTTCCTGCTGATCCTGCCCATCGCCCTGCTGGCCATCATCATCGGCGTGCGACTTCTCGAACGTGGCGGGGAGGTCCGCAGCAGCACACTCGACCTGTTCTCGGTACTGCTCGCGGCCATCGGTTTCGGTGGCTTCGTCTACGGCGTCAGCATCGCCGGCGAGACGGCCGGGGCCCTGGCACGGCCCGAGGTGCTGGCACCCATCGCTGTCGGCGGCCTGAGCCTGATCGTGTTCGTCTTCCGGCAGCTCAGACTGCAGCGGTCGGAAAACCCGCTGCTGGATCTGCGGGTGTTCCGTTACCCGATGTACTCCCTGAGCGTCGGCCTGTTCATGATCGCGATGATGGCGCTGTTCGGCTCCATGATCCTCCTGCCCATGTACCTGCAGAACATCCGAGGCTTC
>CAZBBU010000159.1:2547-4484 GCA_964489965.1 uncultured bacterium | reverse complement strand
CAGGGGCAGCATCGTGAACCTGGGCGGTGGCTACAGCGTCCCCGGCTTCCCCCTGGAAGAGTACGCGCAGCTGGTGCGGGATTTCGCGGCAAGTCACAGCCTGACGCTGATGGTCGAGCCCGGCCGCTGGCTGGTGGCGCAGGCGGGAGTACTGCTCACCCGTGTGCTGCACGTGAAACCGGGCCCGGTAACCCATGTGATCGCAGACGCCGGAATGGCCGACCTGCTGAGGCCCGCCCTGTACGGCGCCGAACACCCGCTGCAACTGGTTGGGGACGTTCAGGACAGGAAGCTCAGGATCGTGGACGTGGACGGACCCCTCTGTGAGAACAGCGACAGGCTGGCACGCAACCGTGAACTGCCGGAACCGGCCAAAGGCGACCTGCTGCAGGTAGGGGAGGCCGGCGCTTACGGCATCGGCATGGCCTCGAACTACGCCTCGAGCCTGCGGCCGGCCGGCGTAGCCGTGAAGGACGGTGTGCCCCGCCTGATACGCAAACGGGAGACGCCCGCGGACCTGCTCAGGGATGAAGTGAGCTGACGCTCAGGACCTGATCAGCAGCGACCTTCCGGTCATCACCACCGGTTGTGGCAACCCCAGCAGCTCGAGGACAGTGGGCGCAACATCGGCCAGTCGGCCGCCGTCACGCAGGCTGACGCCCGGCGGTCCACCGACCAGCACGCAAGGTACAGGGTTGGTGGTGTGTGCCGTGTGCGGACTCACCCCATCGGCCTCCAGCATCTGCTCGGCGTTGCCGTGATCGGCGATCACCAGTGCGCATCCGCCGCGCCTGTCAACCGCCTCAAGCAGCCGGCCCAGGCCCCGGTCCGTGGCCTCGCAGGCCCTGATGGCCGCAGGCAGGCTACCGGTGTGTCCCACCATGTCCGGATTGGCGTAGTTGACCAGCACGAAGGAATCCGCCCCCTGCTCCAAGCGCTCCACAACACTGTCCGTCAGCGCCACCGAACTCATCTCCGGCTGGAGGTCATAGGTCGCCACCTTGGGGGAGGGAACGAGCCGGCGCTCCTCCAGTGAGTAAGGATCTTCGGCGAAGGCGTTGAAGAAGTAGGTGACGTGCGCGTACTTCTCGGTTTCGGCCGCGTGGAACTGGCTCAGGTCGGCCCGGCTGATCACCTCGGCCAGCGGCTCCTTCAGTTCCGGCAGGCTGAAGGCGAAGGGCAGGTTCAGACCGGCCTCGTACTCCATCATGGTGGTGAACGTGACCCGGGGGACCCGGCAGCGGCTGAAGCCGTCCCAATGGTCCTGGCCTGTGAAGGCATGAGTCAGCTGCCTGGCACGGTCCGCCCGGAAGTTGAAGAACAGCACGGAGTCGCCATCTTCGACCTGTGCCAGCGGCCGACCGTCCGCACCCACTATGACGGTGGGCCGGATGAACTCATCGGTCTCCCCGCGCATGTAGGCATCCTGCACCGCGTTGGCGCCTGAAGTGGCCGTGTTGTCCGCCTGGCCGCACACCACGGCGGAGTATGCCTCCCTGGTCCTTTCCCAGCGCCGGTCACGGTCCATGGCGAAGTAGCGACCGCAGACACTGGCCACGAATGCGTGACCCCTGAGTTCCAGCAGTTTTGCCTGAAGCTCCAGCATGGCCGGCAGCCCGCTGTCCGGAGCGGTGTCACGCCCGTCGGTGAAGACGTGTACAGCCACCCGCTCCACCTGCTGGCGGTCCGCCAGCTCGAGCAGGGCCAACAGGTGCTGAATGCTTGAGTGCACGCCACCGTGACTCACCAGCCCCATCAGGTGCAGGGTGCCGCCACGCGCGGCGTGCATCGCGTCCAGGAGCACCTGATTGGCGAAGAAGGCACCGGTCCTGATCTGCTCGTCGATGAAGGTGAGGCTCTGCATGACCACGCGGCCGGCGCCGATGTTCAGGTGGCCCACTTCCGAGTTGCCGATCTGACCCTGCGGCAGGCCGACC
>CAZBBU010000159.1:0-2537 GCA_964489965.1 uncultured bacterium | reverse complement strand
TCACCTTGCGCAGCCCGCCGAGCGAGACCGTGAGACCCTGCGGCAGGCCGACCTCCAGCCCGGAGGCGTGAAGGCTGGTGTGAGGCGCGCCCGCCCAGATGCGGTCGAACACCGGCGTATCCGCCAGCGCAACCGCATTGCCAGGCCCGCTCTCAGCCAGGCCAAAGCCGTCCAGGATCACCAGCAACACCGGTTCAGGGGGGATATTCATGCGGCAATTTTACAGGAGTTGCCGCTCCCGGCCCCGTCAGGTCTGTCCCAGGACCCGGGCGACGCGCTCGGGCAACCGGTGCCGTTCCGGGGCGCCCGCCTTGCCAGCCCCAGGTGCTGCGGCAAGGCGCAGCCAGTTGCCGGCCAGATGCTCCAGCTGGGGCCTGAGACGCGGATCAGAGATCACCTGCGGCAGCAGAGAATTCATCAGCTCCTCAAGTCGCTGGCCCGCCAGCCAGGTGGCCACCTGCCGCTGGGCTTCCGTCAGCCACGGCGTCTCCATCTGCGGCTGCTGCACGAGCCGCTGCACGCTGGAAACCACCACGTGTTCCCCGGCGTATCTCTGACAGGTGACGCAGAGCTTGCCGGACTCGCACAGTTCACCGCACACCAGGCACGGTCGCCAGCCGAGTGAACGCCTGCGGGTACGGCCGGTGGCGATGCCGACCGCCGCCCGCTCAGCAGCCTCCTGCAGGTCCGCAGAAAGGTCCAGCCCTTTCAGGCTTCGCCTGAGCGGTTGCAGCTCACTGTCGTCCGGGACTGCCGGCAGGCTTCTGGGCTCCGCGGCCGGGGGAGGCACCCTCCCTGGACGGAAGCGGATATCCCTGAGTTCACGGTGGCCGAGTTCGTGAAACGCAGCCACGAAACGGTTGCGCTGCAGACCCAGGTGCATCGCGGTCTCGGAATCCGTGGTCGTAACGAACAGTACTCCGTCACGGAAGCCGCTCGCCTCGGTGAACCGGCTCAGCTCCGGGCCCGCGACCCGCGGCCACAGGATCACCAGCTGTGCCCGCTTCAGCGGCCGTTTCATGCCACCACGACGGAACACCTCGCCCAGCACCTCTGCCAGCTTCTTCTCAGCCCCCATGGCTCACCACCCCGCCACTCACCTGCAGCCGCGCAACAGCCGGCAGGTCCGCCGGTGCGTCCGTGGCCGTGGCCAGCGTCTGTCCCACGGAACTGGCCAGGCCCACCAGATACGCCCTCCTGTCGGAGTCCAGTTCTGCAGAGAAGTCGTCCAGCAGCAGGACGGGCTCCTCACCATGCCGCTCGGCCAGCAACCTGAACTCCGCCACCTTCAGTGCCAGCGCGATCGTTCGGGCCTCGCCGCGTGAACCGAAGTCGGCAGCGCTGCTGTCCGCCAGCTCCAGCAGCAGGTCGTCCCGGTGCGGGCCCACCACCGTCACGCCACGCGCACGTTCCTCGGCTGCGCTTGCCGCCAGAGCCTCGGCAAGTGGTTCCCGGCCGGCCGACTGCAGGCGCACCCCCAGCCGGCGCCGTTCCTCCGGCGTGTCCCCGCCGCTGACCTCCCGGTAGGCAGCAGCAGCCAGGCCCGCCACCCGTGTCACCGCACGGGTGCGCAGGTTCTCGATCTCACTCCCCAGGCTCAGGAACTTGCTGCTCCACACCTCCAGGCTCGCGTCAGGCTGGCCCAGGCGCAGCAGGGCGTTGCGCTGCGCCAGCACACGCTGGTACTCACTGAGCAGACGGGCGTAGCGCTGCGAAACCCGGCTGAGCAGCGAGTCCAGCCAGGCGCGCCGATCCTTCGGAGCACCATGCACAAGCTGGGCGTCCTCGGGGGTTATCAGCACCGCGGCTGCCACCGCCGCCAGCTGTTCGGCCCTGACGACGTTGCCATCAAGCTGGATGCGCCGGCGTCCCGGGCCCAGACCTACTTCCACCAGGCTGAGGCCGTCTTCATGCTCGAAGCGTGCGGAAACGAAGGCCTCGGTCTCACCGTGCCGTACGGCATTGGCGATGCGACTGAACGGAAGTTCACCGGTCAGGCACAGATAGCAGGCCGCCAGCAGGTTGGACTTGCCGGCGGCGTTGCTGCCAGTGATGACGGTCAGGCCGGGCCGGAACTCGAGACTGTGGGTTCCCAGATTGCGGAAGTTCAGCTGGGTGAGCGTGCGCAGCAGCATGGCTGCCGCTCAGTCCGCGCCTTCGACCCCGGGCTTGGCTGCGGCCTGCTCCCGGGCACGTTCGCTGCGGGCCCCTTCACTCCGGCCGCCGGCAAGGGGTGCCGCCTCCAGGTTGCGGGCAAACGCCTGCAGCAGTGCGCGGAACTGCTCCCGGAACAACCGCTGTTCGCGTTCGAGCCGCAGAAGTTCATTACGCGCTTCGCGGATCCTGGTCTCTGTCTCAGAGACAACCTCGGCGCGCTTCTGTTCTGCCTCGCTGACCATGCGCTCACGCCGGCTGTCAGCATCGCTCAGCACCTGGCTGCGCTTCTGTTCGGCTTCCTTGACTCTCAGGTCCGCCTCACGCTTGGCGTTCTCGCGGATCTCGTTGGCTATGCGCTCCGCCGCGATCACCACCCGCTT
>CAZBBU010000158.1:0-4494 GCA_964489965.1 uncultured bacterium | reverse complement strand
CAGCGAGCTGATTCACGATGACGGCAGCATGATGCGGCTGCCCGCCATCCTCGAGTTCGCAGCCGAGCACAACCTCAAGGTCGGCGCCATCAAGGACCTGATCAGCCACCGGCTGGCCACGGACGGCTTCGTCACTCACGTGGCCAGCGCGAAACTGCCCACCGCCTGGGCCGAGTTCACGGTGCACGGTTACCTGGACGAACTCAGCGGCCAGGAGCACGTGGCACTGTCACTCGGCGACGTCGCCAGTGGCGAACCCGTGCTCGTCAGGATGCACTCGGAGTGCCTCACCGGCGACGCTCTGCACAGCCTGCGCTGCGACTGCGGTTTCCAGCGTGACGCGGCACTCAAGGCCATCGCCGAAGAAGGCAGGGGCGTGCTCGTTTACCTGCGGCAGGAGGGCCGTGGCATAGGACTGCTCAACAAGATCCGCGCCTACGCGTTGCAGGACGAGGGGGCCGACACGGTGGAAGCCAACACCCGTCTGGGCTTTGCAGCCGACCTGCGTGACTACGGCATCGGTGCCCAGATACTGCACCACCTGGGCGTGCGCAGCATGCGGCTGCTCACCAACAACCCGCGCAAGATAGCGGCGCTGCAGGGGTTCAACCTGGAGCTTGCCGAACGCGTGCCGCTTCACGTGGGCCGCAACCCCTACAACGAGGGCTACCTGCAGACCAAGGAACGCAAGCTGGGTCACCTGGGCAGCTGAGCTTCACTCGGGCGCCTGTTCGCGTGACTGGCTGCTGCCGTAGAAACTTTCGCCGCTGGCGGCCATGCGGCGCAGCAGCGGGGCCGCTTCGAAGCGCGCTCCGTGGGAGTCACGCAGTGAGTCCAGCTCCGTGACAGCCAGCTGGATGCCGGTCTGGTCCAGATGCCAGAAGGGGCCGCCCAGAAAGGGCGGGAAGCCGAAGCCGAACACCGCGCCGGCATCGCCATCAAGCGCGCTGCTGATCACGCCCTCTTCCAGCGTCTTCGCCGCCTCGTTGCACAGGGCGTAGAGCAGGCGACTGCGGATCTGCTGCGCTTCCAGGTCCTTCGCCGCCGCGGCACCCAGCAGCCGGTAAACCTGGTTGTTCACCGTCCCGGATCCGCTCTTGCCGTAGACATAGAAGCCTTTGCCACCCTTGCGGCCCAGCAGTCCGGCTTCCAGCACCGCCCTGGAACTGGCCAGGGTCTGACCCCGTTCGGCGAAGAAGGGTGCCATGACCGCCTGCACACTGTCAGCGACGTCCAGGCCGACCTCGTCCAGCAGCTTGAAGGGACCCACCGGGAAGCCGGCATCCCTCATCGCCAGGTCGATCCGCTCGATCCGCACGCCTTCCTGCAGGAGCAGCAGCGCCTCGTTGATGTAGGGCGCGAGTATGCGGTTCACGTAGAAGCCGGGCGTGTCACCCACCACGATCACCGACTTGCCCTGCCTGAGCCCGACCTGCACCGCGGTGGCCACTGCTGCTTCCGAACTGAACTCGCTCCTGACCACCTCCAGGAGCGGCATCCTGGGCACGGGCGAGAAGTAGTGCATACCCACCACCTGCCCGGGTCTGGCGGCAGCCGCGGCGATCCGGCCTATCGGAATGGAACTCGTGTTGCTGGCGAAGACGTGATCAGGCCCGGCCACCGCCTCCACCTGGGCCAGAACAGCCTGCTTCAGCTCCAGTTTCTCCGGCACGGCCTCGATGGTCAGGTCAGCCTGACCGGCGTCCTGCAAGCGCTCCGAGAGCCGGATGGTTTCCACCAGCCGGTCCCGCCCGAAGGCAGTGAGCCCCCGGCCGATCCTCTTGCCGAGCTCACGGCTGATGCGCCCGCGACCCGCCGCCGCCAGTCCCAGTTCCTGCTCGATGAGCAGCACCTGCATGCCGGCACTGGCACTGACCTGGGCGATGCCGCCGCCCATCAGGCCCGCGCCCAGCACGGCGACCTGCTGGACCTGCTGTTCCTGGCCTTTGAACGGGTTGTGTCTGGTGCCTGAACGGGCGAAGAACACGTGCATCAGGCCGCGCGCCTGGCTGCTGGCTGCCAGTTCACTGAAGGCATCCGCCTCGGCCCTGAGTCCGGCCGCCAGTCCCTGTTCCCGGCCGATGCGCACGGCCTCGATGATCCGCCCCGGGGCCGGGTAGTTGCCGCGACCCTGCTTCTCGGCCCGGGCCGCCGCCTGCCGGTAGATGAGGCCACTGGCAGGCGTACGCTCCAGCAGCCAGTTTCCCCCACCCCTGCGGCGCCTGGCCGGCTTCACCTGGCCGGTGGCCAGTCCGGCCGCAGCCTCAAGTGCCGCCGACAGCAGACCTTCCCGGTGGTGCAACGCATCGACCAGCCCGATGCGGCGTGCCTGGCGGGCGTGCACCTTGCGGCCGGTGAGCACCAGCTCCAGACCCTTCTGCAGCCCGACCAGCGCCGGCATGCGCTGGGTGCCACCCAGACCCGGCAGCAGGCCCAGCTGCACCTCGGGCAGTGCGAAGTGGGTCGCCGGGTCGTCCGAGGCGATCCGGTAATGGCAGGCCAGAACCAGTTCGGTGCCGCCACCGGCGCAGGCGCCGTGGACGGCGGCCACCACAGGCTTGGGGAAGTTGGCGATGCGGTTGTAGAACTCCTGTCCTTCGGTGGTGACCCGCCGCAGTTCCTCAGCGGACAGGCTGGTGAACAGGCTGATGTCCACCCCGGCCAGGAAGTTCGAGGACTTGGCGGAGGCAATGACCACCGCCTGACAGGCAGCTTCCTGCTGGATGTCATCGAACGCCTTGCGCATGTCGCGCAACGCCTGGATGTCCAGCGTGTTCACCTTGTGTTCAGGCGTGTCCAGCATTATCAGGCCCACATCACCCACGTACTCGAGCGTGATCATGCGTCCGTCCTTTCCAGCAGCATCGCCACGGCCTGACCGCCGGCAGCACAGGCGGTCACCAGCGCCAGCTGGCCGTCCTCGGCGTGCAGGCGGTTGCTGGCTGTGGTCAGCAGGCGGGCGCCGGTGGCCCCGAAGGGATGGCCCAGCGAGATGGAACCTCCCCACAGGTTTATCCGCTCCAGTCCCGGCTCCCTGACCCGTGCAACGTAGCCCGGCAGCCTGGCCGAGAAGCTGTCACTGGCCAGCGCCTCGAGAACAGCCAGCACCTGGCCGGCAAAGGCCTCGTGTATCTCTATGACGTCAAGGTCCGACCAGGTGAGGCCGTTGCGACGCAGCAGTTCGGGGGTGGCGTAGGCAGGGCCGAGCAGGAGCTCGTCACCGGGATCCTGGGCCGTGAAGAGCCAGTCGCGCAGCACCGCCCTGGGGGTCAGGCCCTGCCGTTCGGCGGCGTCACGCCGCGCCAGCAGCACCGCCGCTGCTCCATCGGTGAGGGGGCTGGCGTTGCCTGCGGTCACTGTGCCGAACGGTTTGACGAAAGACGGTTTGAGGCGGGCCAGCGCCTCCATGCTCGTGTCCCGCCTGATGGTGTTGTCATCGTGCAGCAGCCCGTAACCGGGTGGCAGTGAGACGGGCAGGATCTCCCGCTGCAGGTGCCCCTGGTCGGCGGCTTCTGCAGCCAGTGTCTGAGACCTCAGTGCGTAGCTGTCCTGTTCCATGCGGCTGATGCCGAAGTGGGCGGCCAGCCTGTCTGCTGAGCGGCCCATCGTCTCACCGGTGCTGAACTCCGCGATCGCCGGGGAGCGGGGCAGCATCTCCCGCGGCTTGAGGCCCCGCAGGTGCCGCAGGAACTGGGCGGGGCCCCTGGCCTTGCGTGCCTCGAAGAGCCTGCGCCGCATCTTTTTGCCGAACACGGGCGGGACGTCTGACAACAGTTCCACGCCGCCGGCCACGGCGATGTCCGCATGCCCGGCCCTGATCGCCAGGGCGGCGTCGGCCACGGCGCGGTTGGCCGAGATGCAGGCCATGGTCACGGTGTGTGCCGGTGTCCTGATCGGGTAGTTGGCGGCCAGGGCGGCGTCGCGAGCCACGTTGCTGGTCTCCGGGTTCTGGATGACGCTGCCCATCACCACCTGGTTCACCTGCTCCGGGTTCAGGCCGCTGCGCTCCAGCAGGCCTGCGAGCACGGTGCGTGCCAGGTCGATGGAAATCAGGTCGGCATATTCGGTGCCTGCCCGGCGGAATGGCGTGCGCGCACCATCCACCAGCACCACCTGCATGGCGGGGTCCTGGTCTGACATTGTGGCGTCATTGTACAGTCTGACCCCGCCTGTAGCCCTGAGCATAAATCGGAATGATTCCGGGTTATACTCCCTGTTGGTACCAGTTTGCCGGCTTCTGAACCGGCAGTCCCAACATACAAACAGGAGTTGAACGAAAAGTGGACGACAGCAAAGACAACAAGACGCTGACCAACCGCCAGGGCCATCCCATAACCAACAACCAGTCCCAGCGCACCATCGGCTCGCGGGGGCCGGCGACGCTGGAGAACTACCAGTTCCTGGAGAAGATCAGCCACTTCGACCGTGAACGGGTGCCCGAACGGGTAGTGCACGCGCGCGGCTTCGTCGCCTACGGCGAGTTCGAGGCCACCG
>CAZBBU010000157.1:0-4527 GCA_964489965.1 uncultured bacterium | reverse complement strand
ATGGCCAAGTTTTTTGTCGTCGGCGACGCAACCGTCGACCAGATGTATTTTGTCGATGCACTTCCGGAAGCTGGTGGCGAGGCCACGGCGACTGCTTCCATGCTGCACCCTGGGGGTGCCGGTGGCACCGTGGCCAACACGCTTGCCCGGCTCGGTAACGAAGTGACGATCGCCACCCGTGTCGGCGAAGGCCCCTTCGCTGACCTGGCTCTGTCCAACCTGCGAACGAACGGGGTTGACCTGGGACAGGTGCAGCGGGACCGGGAGCGGCAGACGTCCAGCGTCACGCTGCTGGTGACACCTGACACCCAGCGCACCATGATCTCCGCAGTGGGGGCCAGCCGCTACCTTGACGCGGCCCTGTTGCACCCTGAGCATGTTGCCGAAGTCGACGCAGTGGTCATGAGCGCCTACAGCCTGGTGGCGGGCCCGCAGCGCGAGTACTCCGTGAAGACGCTCGAGTACGCGCGGCAGGCAGGCGTCAGGACCTTCATGGACATGGGCAGTGGCGCCATCGCGGCATTGCGGGACCGTCTGCTCGGCCTGATCCGGAACATCGACTACATGCTCATGAACGAGCACGAACTGTTCCGGCTGACGGGCGAGAATTCGATCTCTTCTGCAGTCGCCTGGTTGCGCGAGCGCGGGGTGGACAACGTGATCGTCAAGGTTGGCGAGATGGGCTCGATAGTCATCACGCCCGAGCTGACCGAGCTGGTTGAGGCGTTCGACGTTGAGGACGTCATCGACTCGACCGGGGCGGGTGACTACTACACGGCTGCGTTTGCCCACGGGGTGATGCAGGGTTACGACCTGCTGCATGCTGCGCGCATCGGCAACGTGGCCGGTGCCCTCAACACCACACGCATCGGGGCGCAGGGCTACCCGCTTGAAGTGCAGGAAGTGGACAGGCATGCTGAGGCGATGGAGGCCAGCCTGTCATGAGGAAATCATTTTTTTGGCCCGCACTTGTGCTTTTGTGCACAATGTCGGCGGCGCTCGCACAGTCCGGGAACGACCTGCAGGACCGTTTTCAGGTTGTCTGGGAACTCATAGACGAGCGCTACTGGAACTTAGACGTCATACCGGGAGACTGGGATGAGGTCCACACCCGCTACTCCGAGCTGGTGGCCGGCGCCGGGAGCGAGGACGAGTATTGGTCCCTGATGGAGGACATGTACGCCGAGATCCAGGATGACCACACGGTCTTCGTACCGCCTGCCCGGGTCGACGAGATCCGCGAGGTGTACGGCGGCATGGCCTGCCTGGCGGTTCTGGGCCAGGCGGACCCCTCAGGCGGGTTCGGCACCGTCACTTACCGCGTGCTTGAACTCGATGGCGCCCGGGCTGGCCTCATCAGGCTGCCGGACCTGGCCACAGATTTCGTGGCTGCCAACATGCGTTCGGCGGTAAGGGCGCTGGAGGAGCAGGGTGTTGACGGACTGTTCCTGGATCTGCGCGGCAACCCCGGAGGGCGCCTCCTGAGCATGATGCAGGTGGCGGGAATATTCAGCGGCGGATTCCTGTGGAGGCTGGTGACCACCTGGAGCCTTCCCCTGCCTTACCCAGCGATAGGGCCCGTTGAGACGGAGCTGCCGTTGGCCCTGCTCATCGACGGCAACGTGCACAGCGCCGCGGAGGGTCTGGCGGGCGCCTTGCGCCAGAACGGCCGCGCCACCACGATAGGCAGCGCCACGGCCGGCAACGTGGAGGCGTTGCTCCCGTTCTGCCTGCGTGACGGCTCCCAGGCCTGGGTCGCGGCGGGCGTACTGGCGCCGATCGGGGCGCCGACCTGGCAGAACGTCGGTGTGGCTGCCGATATTGAGGTGGATCCGCAGCAGGCCGAGGCAGCTGCCGGCGAATGGCTCCTGGAGCTGCTGGGCAGGGATTGAACCTCAGCCGTCCAGCAGCACGCTGCGCAGCGCAGCCGGATCGGCCGGCAAGGATGAGACCCGCACGGGGCTTCCTTGCATGCGATCCAGCTCGGCTGCGGTGGCCCGCACTCCCGGGAGGGCCCGCTCGATGACCTCAGCGAACTTGGCCGGATGGGCGGTAGCCAGCACGACTGACGGGCCGGTCGCCCCTGCCTCCTGCTCGCGGGCCAGACCCTCCAGGCCCACGGCGGTGTGGGGGCAGACCAGCACCCCACTCTCTTCATGGGTCTGCGCGATGCGCCGAAGCGTGGCTTCTTCGGTTACGGCCTGTCCCCTGATCAGGTCCGTGGCGCGTTCACCAAGTGCGTACAACCGCTCGAAGTTGCTGGGCGCCCCCACATCCATGGCGTTGGACAGCGTCTGAACCGTCGCCGGGAACCTGAACGCCTCGGCTTCACCCCGGAGCCAGTCCGGGAACCAGCTGTTGGCATTGTGGGCGGCCACGAAGCCGCTCACCGGCATGCCTGAAAGTGCTGCATAGACGCCGGCTGTCAGGTTGCCCAGGTTGCCGCTCGGGACCACGAAGCGCAAAGGCTCGTCCAGTTGCGCGCTTGCCCACAAGTAATACAGCTGCTGTGGCAGCAGCCTGCCGATGTTGATCGAGTTGGCGCTGGAGACGCCACGCTCCCGCACCGCCGGATCGGCGAGTACAGCCTTGGCCATGCGCTGGCAGTCGTCAAAATCGCCGTCGACCCGGAAGGAGCGGACGCCGGGACGCTCCACGGTCAGCTGCAGTTCCTGCAGCGGGCTGACCCTGCCTGCCGGGTAGAGCAGCACCACATCCACGTTCCTTCGGCCGGTGAATCCCGCAGCCACCGCACTTCCGGTGTCACCGGAAGTGGCCACCACGATGGTCAGCCGCCGCCCGGCCTGCTCCAGCAGCGCGTCCATGATGCGTCCCATGAAGCGCCCGCCAAAATCTTTGAAAGCCAGCGTGGGACCGTGATGCAGTTCCAGCAACCAGCGGTCAGGACCCAGCTGCCGCAGGGGCACGGGAAAGTCAAAGGCTTCGCGAACCAGTGCCGTGAACTTGTCCGCACCGAGGCCTGCGTCACCAAGCCAGCTGGCCAGCACCTGCCGGGCCAGCTCAACGAAACTACCCGCCTGGCGCCAACCTTCCGGCAATGCGGGAATGGCGCTGGGCTGATACAGGCCGCCATCAGGCGCCAGTCCGTTGAACAGGGCGGTGGAAAAGTCAGTGTCGCCGCTGTCGGCACCGGCTCTGGTGCTTCTGTAGCTGACAGTCATTGACCGCTCAGCTCGTCCAGCGCGGGTGGCAGCCAGTCACCCGGCACGGGCGCGGGCCGCTGCAGGGGCGCCGGGCCGGCCCGACCGGCCAGCAGCTGCTCCAGGTCAGCAATCACCGCACTGGCGGTTGATTCCCCGCCGGCTCCAGGGCCGCTGACCAGAATCTCGCCGGAATGCCGCCCGCGGAACAGGAAGCCGTTCTGGTCCGGTGACAGCTGGCTGAGCCGGTGGCTGGCGGGCAGGTAGACGGGCCGCACGTGCGCCTGCCACTTGCCATCCATGGGCAGGATGCTGCACAGCAGCGAGACGCTGCCCCCATCCTCCATCGCCTCGGTGACCATCTTGGTGGTCAGTCCGGTGATCCCCTTGATTCCGGCCTTCACCTCGGCCCAGCCGAGGTCTGGATCGAAAGCGAGACGCGCCATGATGGCCAGCTTGTGGCCCGCGTCGAAACCGCCGATGTCGAGTGTCGGGTCGGCCTCGGCGTATCCAAGCCGTTGCGCTTCCTTGAGCGCCTCGTCGAAGCTGTCGCCCTGTTCGAGCCGTCCCAGGATGTAACTGCAGGTGCCGTTGAGGACCGCGTCAAGCTGCAGGGGTTCGCTGCCCCTGAGGACGTTGACCAGAGGCGCGATGGCGGGTGTGCCGGCCATCACGGATGCCTCGAAGTACAGCTGGCCGTTACGGAGATAGGGCAGGAATTCCTCCCAATGCTCGGCGAGCGCAGCCTTGTTGCCGGTTATCACCCTGCGGCCTTCCTCGAGGCTGCGGAGCATCAGCTCCAGGGCCAGTCCGGTACCGCCCAGCAGCTCGATGACCACGTCCGCGGCGGCAAGTGCCGTGCCGGGGTCCGTGGTCAGCGGCGCGCTTCCTGGCGGAAGGTCGCGGGTGCGTGAGGTGTCACGCACCAGCACTCCCTGAACTGCCACGTCGGCGCGTCCGGCGAGACGCCTCAAGACCGCACTGCCGACTGTGCCTGCGCCCAGTACTGCAAGGCGGGTTGGAGCTGCTGCCACTGTCGTCATGCGCGAGAGGATAACACGGTCCCAGACTGTTATGATCCCTCTCCGGAGGAGCTGTCTGCATGCTCGGAATCGGAATCGTGGGGCTGCCCAACGTGGGCAAGAGCACCCTGTTCAATGCAATCACCAAGGCCGGTGCTCTGGCCGCCAATTACCCTTTCGCCACCATCGACAAGAACGTTGGCGTCGTGGCGGTGCCGGACGAGCGCCTGCAGGCACTCAAGGATCTGTACACGAAGGACGGGCGCATTCCACCGGTCGTCCCCACGAGCGTGGAGTTCGTCGACATCGCCGGGCTGGTCAAGGGCGCGAGCGCCGGGGAGGGG
>CAZBBU010000156.1:0-4536 GCA_964489965.1 uncultured bacterium | reverse complement strand
GACCAGAAAGCTGGCTCCCATGTCCAGTACCGCACTGGCGTAGTCGAGCCCGTGACCCGAGGCGCCGGGCAGCGCGAAGAACACGTCTCCGGGCCGGAGCCGCCCGCTGTGGAAACTGAAGGTGCGGCCTGCGGGCCAAGCCGAGGCTCCGGCGGGCAGTTGCCCGCCGCCTGCCAGCTCCAGCAGCGCCTGCGGACTCAGCATGTTCGGGGCTTCCCGGTTGCCCGTATAGCGCGTGGCCTGAGTAACATACACACGCTACACACTATACGCCTGCTATTGGGTGTGTGCCAATGGGTTGCGGGGCGGCGTGTGATCCCAGGTGGCCACGATCTCCGTGCCGATAGCCTGGAACAGGGGAGCGGCCATGTAGGTGGCGGTAGCGCCGGTCTCAGGCTTCATGAGGCTGACGACCATCACGATCTCCGGGTCCTCAGCAGGGAACATGCCGGCGAACGTCAGCGTGTAATCGCCATCAACGTAGGTGCCCTGGGCGACGTCGTAGATGTCCGCAGTGCCGGTCTTGCCCGCCAGGGTCATACCCGGAATCATGGAGTTGCGCAGGCCGCTGGTCTCCACCGTGTAGGCGAGCATGCTGCGGACCTCCCGCGCCGTGGCGCTGGACAGAACGCGCCTGGCCTCAGTTACGTGCTCGCCGGCCAGCAGCCGCGGGCTCACCAGCACACCGTCGTTGGCGAAGATGCTGTACAGCGTGGCCAGCTGCAAGGTGGTGGTCGACACTCCCTGACCCAGCGTCACCGACGCCTGGTCCTGCGGAACCCAGGTGCTCCAGTGGTTCATGCCGCCACTGCGGGTGTAGACCGAACTCATGCCCAGATCACGTCCGAAGCCGAAGTGGGTGAGCCATACGTAGAGCTCCTCAGGTGAGAACCGCTCCGTAAGGTGCGTCATCGCCGTGTTGCTCGAGTAGCGCAGCACGTCGTAAGGGGTCAGTTCCGGTTCGTGCCAGACGGTCTCACTGAAGGTCTGCGAACCCACGCGCCGGTGCTGCTCGGCCTCGATCAGCTCGTCAGGTTCCAGCCTCCCGGACTCCAGCAGCGCCGCGACCACAAAGGGCTTCACAACCGAGCCCGGTTCGTACTGGTAGAGGAAAGCCCTGTTGATGAAGTGCTCGGGCAGGCTGCCACTGCGGTCGTTAGGGTTGTAACTGGGCCAGCTGGCGGATGCCAGGATCTCGTTGCTGCCTACCTTCAGCATCACCACCGTGCCGCTCTCCGCGCCGTACTCGAGAGCGTGCGCCTCCAGGTGCGACTGCGCGATTGACTGGTACACGGGATCGATGGTGGTCTGCAGGTCCTGTCCAGACTGGAGCAGGCTGTCATAGGTGTACTCGAGGCCTTCAAGGCCGTAGCGGCCGTCAGGCTGCAGTTTGCCGCTGAAGCCCACGATCTGGGCGGCCAGGGACTGGGGGTAACGACGGTTGTTCACGGGACCGGCTGCCAGTACGCTGCCGTCGCGCGCGAGGATGCTGCCGCGGGGAGGGTCATCAGCCAGCTGGCCCGGCCAGACCGGAGCCTGGTTGCCCAGCCGAGCGAAACCGACCATGCTGCCGACGAGGGGCAGCAGCACAAGGAGGCCGACCAGCCAGCCCTTGACCCTGCGAACCTGGAGTGTGGGCTGATTCAACGCCATACCGTCTGGACCTCCAATCCCGTTTCCACCTGTGGTGCGCGCCCGGGAAGCGGCTCGGGTGCGACCTCGCGCACACTACTGCCCTGGGGTGCGGGGATCATTCCGCGCTCACGGGCCCAATTGCCGATCTGAACGGGACCGGAGACCTTGGCGGCCTCCAGCCGAAGTGTCGAGTTGAGGTTCTGCAGTTCCACCTTCCGGTCGATCAGGTCCCACTGGCGGATGAAGTTCTGCTGGTTGACTGAGCCGAGCGCCGCCAGCACCAACAGGCTGACGATGAACACGAACGGTGCCGCCCGGAATCGCAGGGGCTGCTCAGGGGCGCGGCCGCTGCTCATGAGGCACGCCTTTCGGCTGCCCGCAGTTTGGCGCTGCGTGCGCGCGGGTTCGACTCCTGCTCGGCCTCGCTGGCTACGAGCGGTCTGCGGGTGAGTACCTCAAAGCGGTCGTCATCCTTGAGGGCGTGCTTTACGATGCGGTCCTCCAGCGAGTGGTAACTGAGAACTACCAGACGGCCGCCGGCCGCCAGCACGCTTCCGGATTTGGCGAGTGCATCTTCGAGCGCTGTCAGCTCGTCGTTGACGAAGATGCGGAGGGCCTGGAAGGTGCGGCGGGCCGGATGGTCTCGCCTGGGTCCGCCGGGATAGGCGGACTGGATGATGCCTGAAAGGCGGGCGGTGTCAGTGATCGGTTCTTCTGCAGCGGCGGCCTTGATGGCCCGGGCGATGCGCCGGCTGTGCCGTTCTTCGCCATAGCGGTAGATGATGGCGGCCAGTTCGGCTTCATCCATCTCATTGACCACGTCCGCGGCGCTGGGGCCGCTGCTGCTCATGCGCATGTCGAGTGGACCGTCCTGGCGGAAGGCGAAGCCGCGCTCGGCCTGATCCAACTGCATCGACGAGACGCCGATGTCCAGCAGGAAACCGTCAGCCAGCCGGTCTGTCCAGTTGCCCTGCTGCGCTGAAGCGAGCAGCGTGTCGACATCGCGGAAGTTGCCGGTTCTGAAGCGGAAGCGCTCCGTCCCGAATTCTCTCTCCAGTTGGTCGGCGGCGTGGATCGCCGCGGGGTCCTGGTCCACGGCCAGTACGTCCGCGCCGGCCTCAAGCAGCAGGCGGCTGTGACCGCCGGCGCCGAAGGTGCCGTCGATGACGAGTCTCCCCGGCGCGGCCTGAAGCCACTCCAGGCATTCATCTGGCATCACGGGTACGTGGGGCTGAGTGGTCATCATGCTGCCATCTCGCTCAGCAGCGCGGGAGAGGGTGGCTGCCCCTGGACTTCGGCGATGGTCTCGAACCAGCGCGGTTCGTTCCACACTTCCAGACGGTTGGGCGTGCCGATCACCATCACCGAACCGTCGATTGCCGCGAACTGCCGCAGGGTCGGTGGCACCGTTATGCGGCCAGCCGAGTCCAGTTTGAGCTTTGCCGCACCCGAGTAGAAGAAGCGCACGAACTTCTGTGAGTCAGGATCGGTAAGTGGCAGGTTGGTCAGGTGCTTCTCGATCCGTTCCCAGGCGGTGAGAGGAAAGATGTAGAGGCAGCCTTCCATGCCACGGGTTATCACCAGGCCATCGTCGACGAACTCACGGAAGGGGGGTGGGATGATCACCCTTCCCTTGTCATCCATCGAGTACTGGTATTCGCCGTACGGCATCCTGCTGTTTTCCCCGTTTCGGGACGCTGGCTCCTGGGCGTCCGGACTGCAGGCACCGGTGTGCCTATCTCTTTGAGGGTCAGACTATCACAATTCTCCCACGTTGCCCCACAATTTCCCACATCTGACTAATCTAAGCGTAGATTCTGTAAATTCTCCCCACTCAGAGCTATGTTGTACCGTGGATGGCATATGAAAGTGATGCTCATTGCCCTCGCCGAGGGCGTCCTGACCTGCCCGCAACTCGCCCGACTCAAGGAACAGGCGCCCACTTACCGGCAGGTGGTGACCAGAGACCGTCAGGAGATCGAGTCACTGCTTCCGGACATCGAGATCGCCTTCGGAAACTTCCCCCGTGACCTGTTGGCCGCAGCGACGTCGCTGCGCTGGTACCAGCAATGGAGTGCAGGTGCCGACTGGCTGCTGAAGCACCCCGAGGTCAGGGACCTGGATCTGGTGCTCACCAACACCTCAGGTGTGCATGCCGTGCCCATCGCCGAGCACGTGCTCGCCTTCATGCTTGCCTTCGCACGCAACCTGCCCGAGGCGTTCGCCAACCAGCAGAAGTCCACCTGGCCGGACAAGTCGCCGAGAGTTTTCGAACTCGCCGGCAAGACGGTACTGCTCGTAGGTGTGGGGCAGATAGGGCTGCATACTGCACGGCTGGCCCGCGGACTGGGCATGAAGGTGATCGGTGTGCGGCGCAGTTCCCGGGAACTGCCGGCCGAGATCGACCGCCTCGGCAGCCTGCAGGAGCTGCTCCCGGAAGCGGATTTCGTGGTCTCAAGCGTGCCGCTTACGGACGAGACCCGCGACATGATCTCGCATGCCGAGTTCGGACTGATGAAGGACAGCGCCATACTGATCAACATCGGCCGGGGCGGCACCGTGGACGAACGGGCGCTGGCTGCCGCTCTGCGCGAAGGCCGGCTGGCCGGTGCCGGGCTTGACGTCTTCGACCAGGAACCGCTGCCTGCCGATTCCGAGCTGTGGAGCGTGCCCAACCTGCTCATCACCAGCCACTACTCGGGGGACACGCCCCTCTACGCGGAGCGCTCCACGGACATCTTCAGCCGCAACCTGGAGCGTTACCTTATGGGTCAGCCGCTGTTCAACGTGGTGGACAAGCGCGCCGGGTACTGAACACAGACAGAAGGCTCCGACCAGCGTGGTCGGAGCCTTCTCGCCCATCGGGACTCAAGCTTCAGTTCTCGTTCTCCACGTACTGCC
>CAZBBU010000155.1:0-4566 GCA_964489965.1 uncultured bacterium | reverse complement strand
TCCCGAAGGCTGGCCGCCAGATGGGCGGGATCCGCGTCCAGGTTGGCGCCGAGCTGCTCCAGGAGGTCAGCAGAGCCTGACCTGCGGGTGAAGCCCCGGTTGCCGTGCTTGGCCACCTTGGCGCCCGCGGCCGCGATGACGAACATGGAGGTGGTGGAGATGTTGATGGTGTTGAGACCGGTACCGCCCGTGCCGCAGGTGTCCAGCAGGGGTTCGTCGAACTCTGCGGGCAGCCCGATGGAGCGTTCCCGCATCGCCTCGGCAAAGCCGACGATCTCATCTACGGTCTCGCCACGGGTTCTCAGTGCCGCCAGCAGCGCCGCCGCCTGCATCTGTGACAGTTCGCCGTCCATCAGCATGCCCATCACCCTGCGGGCCTCCGTGCGTTCCAGCTGACCACCGTCGAACACACGGCCCAGCACCGTTGTAATGTCCAGATTGCCGTTCTCAGTCACGATTGCCCCTCGTTCCGTTCGTCAAGTGCCCCGCGGGTGTATTCCGCCTCGAGGCGTCCGCGCCTGCCCAGGAAAGGCGTGGCCAGGCGTTTGAGAACCAGTTGCCAGGGTTCCACGCCGAGCCGGGAGGCCATGCCCGGGTGCCTGCGCGCCAGCCTCATGGCGTTGGCGCCTGCCTGGTACCAGTTCCGCGGATTGGCTCCCCGACCGGTGGCCGGCCCAAGGTGCAGCGTTCGTGCGTCGGGAAGCGGCCTTATCTCCAGCCCGTTGCGGGCGAGGCGATAACCGAGCGCAAGGTCCTCACCGCCGTAGCCTTCCAGGTAGTCGGGAAAGCCGCCTGCCTGCAGGAAACTGCTGTGCGGCAGGCTCGTGTTGGCGCCGTTGACGTTCCACCAACCCAGGCGCCCGGGTCGCCAGCTGCGCTTCCCCCCCGGCTCCTCGAACTCGATCGCGCCAACGTAGACGGCAGGCTCCGTCTGGGCCTTCAGGTGCCGGTCAAGTGTCTCGGGCTCGGGCAGGCAATCGTCATCGGACAGGTAGATGACCCGGCCGGTGGCCAGTTGCGCCGCGCGGTTGCGTGCCGGTCCCGGCCCGATCTGCACCAGGCTCTCCACCACCGCCACGCGGAAGGCGGGTGGTCTGGCTTCCAGCTCGGCTTCCAGTCTCTGGCGTGAATCGTCCGTTGCTGCGTCCAGGCACACGAGCCATTCGAACAGGCCGGGCTGGAGGGTCTGCTGGCGCAGGTGCTCCAGCTTGCGGAGCAGGTAATCACTGCGGTTGCGGCTGGCGGTCAGCACGCTCACTACCGGTTGAGCCCGGGTGCTCACAGGAACGCGGCGCACGCTAGCAGGAAGTTGCGCAGCAGCCGGTGGCCCGCCTGGGTCAGGATGCTTTCCGGGTGGAACTGCACTCCGTACAGCGGCAACTCCCGGTGCTGCATCGCCATGACCACGTCCTCGCCAGCCTCGCGAACCGTGGCGGTCACGCGCAACTCGGCCGGCAGGTTCCTGACTATGAGGCTGTGGTAGCGGGTCACGGTCAGCGGCTGCGGCAGCCCCCTGAACAGCCCCTCACCGTCATGGTCCACCTGGCTGGTCTTGCCGTGCATGAGTACGTTGGCGCGTTCCACACTGGCGCCGTAGGCCGCGCCGATGGCCTGGTGTCCCAGGCAGACGCCCAGGATGGGCACCTTGCCGGCGAGTCCCTGCACTATGGGTACTGACTGACCGGCCTCCGCGGGAGTGCAGGGGCCGGGTGAGATGACGATGCCGTGCGGGCCCAGCTCCAGGGCACTGTCGACATCAACTTCGTCGTTGCGTTTTACCGTCACCTGGCAGCCGAGCTGACCCAGGTACTGCACCAGGTTGTAGGTGAAGGAGTCGTAGTTGTCCACCACCAGGATCCTGGCCGCTTCCGGGCCCATCTTCACGGGCAGCAGATCGCCGGGTTCGGCGACCGCCACCGATGGCAGTGCGCCGCTCACCGGAGTCCCTCCGTAGCCATCTGCACTGCGCGCTGCAGGGCCGCCAGCTTGTTCATGGCTTCCTGGTACTCGGTGGCGGGATCGCTGTCCGCCACCACGCCCACGCCGGCCTGCAGGTGAATGCGACCGCCGGTGATCGTTGCGGTGCGCAGCGTGAGTGCCATGTCCATGTGGCCCTGCACGGACAGGTAGCCGAAGGCCCCCGCGTATGCGCCCCGGCGGACGGGTTCCAGCTCGTCGATGATCTCCATCGCCCTGATCTTGGGAGCCCCGGAGGCTGTGCCCATGGGCAGGGTAGCGGCGAGCGCATCGAGCGGCGTCTTCCCCTCTGCCAACAGGCCATGCACGTCACTGACGATGTGCATCACGTGACTGAAGCGTTCGATGCGCATGGCGTCCTTCACCTGCACGCTGCCGAACTCGCAGACCCGGCCCAGGTCGTTGCGGCTCAGGTCGACAAGCATCACGTGCTCGCTTCGTTCCTTCGGGTCGGCCAGCAGTTCGGCTGCCAGTTGCGCGTCTTCCTCAGGGGTGGCGCCCCGCGGCCTGGTCCCGGCGATCGGCCTGGTTGACACGCTCTCACCGTCACTGCGTACCAGGCTCTCGGGGCTGGAAGCCACCAGCGTCACGGGCCCCAGATCCAGGTAACCCAGGTAAGGGCTGGGGTTGACGACCCGCAGCGCCCGGTACAGCGCCAGCGGGTGCACACCAAGCTCGGCGCTGAGCCTGAGGCTGGGCACGATCTGGAAGGCGTCGCCGGCCCTGATGTACTCCACCGCCCTGGAGACGGCAGCCTCGAACTCCGGCTGGCTGAAGTTGCTGCTGAAGGGCGCCTCAACGCCGGCGCGGTCACCGGGGACGCCGGGCAGCGGGCCACGGAGCCGCTCGACCGTGCGGTCCACCAGTTCACCGGCGCGCCGTTCGTCCTCGGCATCGCCTTCCATCGCCTGGGCAGTAACGAAGATGCGGCGTCGGAAGTGGTCGAAGATGATCAGCACTTCCGGTTCGATGAACAGCAGGTCGGGAATGTTCAGTTCGTCAGGGTTGTTGTCAGGCAGGTCTTCGAAGGTCCGCACCAGGTCGTAACTGGCGTAACCCACTGTGCCGGCCCAGAATCCTGGCAGTTCCGGCACCTCGGTGGCCGGCCGGACCGTCTCGTCCCACAGCACTTTGAGCGGGTCCACGTCATCGAAAGTGCGGTGGCCGTCCACCCCGCTGACTGTCACCTGCCGGCCGCGGGCCTCTACACGGCGCCGCTGGCCGCTGCCGATGAAGGAGTAGCGGGCCACCCGCTCACCCTGCTCCACGCTTTCCAGCAGGAAACCGGGTTGGCCGGCCACCTTCAGGTAGGCGGTCAGCGGGGTCTCCAGGTCAGCCAGTACCTCCCGGTACACTGGCCGCACGCGGGCCCGTCCGGGGTCCGTGCGTCCCTTGATCAGTTGTGTCTGCATGCATGTTCTCCGGTTAATCTGTTGCTCTGGGGGTCAGGCGGGCCAACGCCCGCGGTTCATGGCCGACGGTCGCGCGACGCCATCGCCCCCAGAAGTTTCCCAGACCGGTCTGCCCGCAAAGGCCCATGCGCTCCACCATAGAACAAAAAGGACCTGACAGGGTCAGTCCTGCTGCATTCCGTCAGGCAGGAACATGCCGATGGCGTGGAAGCCCGCGTCAACGTAGATGGTTTCACCGGTAATGCCGCTGCCCAGCTGGTCGGAGATCAGCGACAGCGCCAGGCCAGCCACTTCCTCCTGGGTGATGTTCCGCTTGAGCATCGACAGCCTGCCACCCTCGCCGTACATGTCACCGAACCCGGAGATGGAGCGGGCGGCGATGGTGCGGACCGGGCCGGCGGAGATGGCGTTGACGCGGATACCCTTGGGTCCCAGTTCATAGGCCAGGTAGCGGGAGCTGGCCTCGAGGGCAGCCTTGGCGACACCCATCATGTTGTAGTTGGGCACCACGCGTTCCGCTGCCAGGTAGGTGAGTGAGGTGATGCTGCCACCGTCCTTCATGAGCGGGGCGGCCCGTTGGGCGATGGCGACCAGTGAGTAGGCGCTTACGTCCATGGCGGTCTGCCAGTCCTGGCGGCTGGTCTCCCGGAAGGGATTGGAGAAGGTTTCGGCGGGCGCGTACGCCAGTGAGTGAACCACGAAGTCCAGCTGGCCGAACTCCTGCTCCACCTGCCGGAAGAGCGCGTCAATCTGATCGTCATGCTGAACGTCACACTCCGCGAGCAGCGGGCGGTCCAGGTCAGCAGTGAGCTTCTCCAGTGCGGGTTTCAGGCGGTCAGCCTGGTAGCTGAACGCGAGTCTGGCACCGGCTTTGGCTACGTTCTCGGCGATTCCCCAGGCGATGGAGCGCTGGTTGGTCACGCCCAGAATCAGGCCCTTCTTGTCCGAAAGATCAACTTGGTACATGGTGTGGTCTCCAGTTCCGGCCTCAAGCTCAAAGGCAACAGTGGCGAATTATAAGCCTTAAGGTGCTTCAGCCGCTGGCCATGATGCGTTCGAACCGTTCCCGGGTGGCTTCAGCGCGCGTACTCTCACCGCGTTCCTCCCAGATGTCAGCCAGACCGGCCCAGGCGCCCTCGCTGTACGGCTCGTGTTCTGTCATGCGTTGGTAATAGCG
>CAZBBU010000154.1:0-4599 GCA_964489965.1 uncultured bacterium | reverse complement strand
CGATGATCAGGTCATCAGGCACGAGTTCGCCCGCGTCCATGAAGCCCTTGGCCTTGACACCGAGTTCGGTACCGCGGGCAACATTGTCACGCAGGATGTCACCGGTGGACAGCTGTTTCAGGTTGCGGCTGGCTGCCAGACGGGCCGCCTGGGTGCCTTTGCCGGCTCCCGGCGGGCCCATCAGCAGAATAACTTCACTGGCCACTCAGAAACGCCTTCCACGACCGCGGATGCGGCCCTTGCTGACGAAGCCCTCGTAGTGCCTCATCATCAGCTGTGACTCAAGCTGGCGCAGCGTGTCAAGCGAGACACCCACCATGATCAGCAGGCTGGTACCGGAGAAGGCGAAGGAAAGCTGCTCAGTACCGGTGATCCACGACAGTACCTGAGGCAGTGCGTTGACGACGCCCAGGAACAGCGCTCCCCACAAGGTGATTCGCCCGGCGATCTTGCTCAGGTAATCGGTGGTCGGCTGACCCGGCCGAACACCGGGGACAAAACCGCCGTACTCGCGCAGGTTCTCACTGATCCGCCTGGGGTCGAACGAGATCTGCGTGTAGAAGTAGGTGAACGCGACGATCAGCAGTGTGCTGGTGATCAGGCCTTCCCAGCGGGCCGAGTTGAACCAGTTGCCGATCACCTGCAACCAGCCGACCTCCGGAAACGCACCGATGAGCGTGGCCGGCAGGATCAGGATCGAGATGGCGAAGATGATCGGGATGACACCGGCAGAGTTGAGCCGGAGCGGTATGTAGGTCGACTGGCCGCCCATGACCTTCCTGCCGACCACCTTGCGCGCGTATTGAACTGGTATGCGCCGTTCCGCCTGCTGCACCATCACCATGCCGGCGATGGCCACTATCAGCAGGCCGATGAAGAAGATCAGTCCGAACAAATTGCCTTCGCCCTGGCTGATCAGCGCGAACTGCTGCGCGAATGCGCCGGGGAACATCGCCACGATGCCGGCGTAGATGATCAGCGAGATGCCGTTACCAAGGCCGAACTCGGTGATCTTCTCACCGAGCCACATGACCAGCGCGGAGCCGGCCACCTGGGTGACGAGCACGATGAACCAGAAGAACGGGCCGTTGCTCCAGCCGACCTTCAGGGCGCCGGAGTTGCCCAGCAGCGCGATGGCCAGGAACACGGCCTGCACGGCCGCGAGGCCCAGGGCGCTGTAGCGCGTGATCTGGCTGATGCGCCGCTGGCCTTCCTCGCCTTCCTTGGCCAGCTTCTGCAGTGGCTCGTAGGTCGACTGCAGCAGCTGCATGATGATGCTGGCTGTGATGTAGGGGATCACACCCAGCGCGGCGATGGAGAAAACTTCGAAGTTGCCGCCGGACACGAAGTTGAGCAAGGTGAAGATGTCACCTTGCCCGAACCCGACGGCCTTGAGCCTGGCGATGTCGATGCCCGGAGTCGGGATGAACGACAGCAGGCGATAAACGCTCAGGAGGCCGATGGTGATGAGCAGCTTCGCACGCAGGTCAGGAATGACCAGTGCGTTGCGAAATGCTGTAAGCATCAGGCCTGCTCCGTGTTGCCGGCTTCTTCTGCGGGCTCCTCGCTGCTTTCAGAAGCGCCGGCTTCAGTTTCGGCAGCGGCTTCTGCGGCCTCTTCAGCGACAGGTCTGACGATCTTGCCGCCCAGAGCGGTGACCGCGGCAGCGGCGCTGCGGCTGATGCGGTCAACGTCGATGGACAGCCCCTTGACTTCCAGTTCGCCGCGGCCGAGCAGCTTCACCGGACGGTCGATGTGGCGGATCAGGCCGTGCTCGTACAGCGAGATGCTGTCGACCACGGTGTCCGCCTCGAGGACGTTCAGGTCCTCAAGGTTGACGATCTGGTACACGACCTGCAGGCTGGCGCGGCTGAAACCACGCTTGGGCAGACGGGCGATGAGGGCGGAGCGTCCGCCTTCCCAACCCGGGGCCTGACTGAAGCCTGAGCGTGAGCTCTGGCCCTTCTGGCCCTTGCCGCTGGTCTTGCCCCTGCCGCTGCCAAGTCCGCGGCCTACCCGCCGGCGGACCTTCCTGCTGCCCGCGTTGGGCTTCAGGTCATTCAGTTTCATTCTTATCTCCATCCTCAATCTCGAGCAGGAAGGCGACCTTGTTCACCATGCCGCGTACGTCGTGGGTGTCCTTGACGATGCGGGAGTCGCCAGTCTTGCGCAGGCCAAGGGCGCGGACGGTGTCCCGCTGGTCCTTGCGCGTGCCGATCAGACTGCGCTTCAGGGTGATCTTCATTCCGCGTGCTCCCGCTCACGGACTGCGTCTTCGTAGGTCTTGAGCTGCTTGAGTCCGTCAATGACTGCGTAGGCGACGTTGGTCAGGTTGCGTGAGCCCAACTCCTTGGTCAGCAGGTTCTGGTAACCGGCGAGTTCCACGATCGCGCGCGGAACCGAGCCGGCGATGACGCCGGTGCCGGGGGCAGCGGGCTTGAGCATGACGCGGCTGGTGCCGTGCTCGCCGAGCACCTCGTGAGGGATGGTTCCACCCTCTTCGATTGGCACGCTGATCAGGTTGCGCCTGGCTACGTACTGACCTTTCTGCACGGCCACGGGCACTTCCTTGGCCTTGCCGAGGCCCACGCCGACGCTACCTTTGCGGTCGCCGATCACCACCCTGGCGCCGAAGCGGAAGCGACGGCCGCCCTGGTAGGTTTTGGCGGTACGCCTGATGAAAATGACCTTATCTTCGAAATCGGTGTCAGCCATCAGAAATCGAGGCCTCCCTCACGGGCGCTGTCAGCCAGCGCCTTGATGCGGCCGTGGTAACGGTATGGACCACGGTCGAAAACGACGCGTTTCACGCCCTTGCCGGCGGCTGCTTCGGCCAGGGCCTTGCCCACTGCCATGGCCTGCTCGATCTTGTTGCCGCTGAGTTTCAGTGCCAGGCTGCTGGAGCTGGCTACGGTGTTGCCGTTGTTGTCGTCGATGATCTGCGCGTAGATGTGCCTGTCCGAACGGTACACGCTGAGACGGAGCCGGCCGGTTTCGACCTGGCGCCTGATGCTCTTGCGGCTGCGGAAGGCACGGCGTTCGCGCGTTGTGGTGTGGTGCTTCATTCAGATTCCCTTCCGCGACTCAGCGTGCCGCTGCCTTGCCGGCCTTGAGCTTGACGGTTTCGCCCTCGTAGCGGACGCCCTTGCCGTGATAGCTGTCAGGCTTGCGGGAGGCACGGATGTTGGCGGCCACCTGGCCGACCATGTGCTTGTCGATACCGGAGACGGTGATTTTTGTGGCTTCCGGTGACTCGATGGTGATGCCGGCTGGCGGCTCGATGGTCACTACGTGCGAGAAACCGAGCTGCATCTCCAGGGTCTTGCCCTTCATGGCGGCACGGAAACCGACGCCATGGATCTCGAGTTTGACGGTGTAACCCTCAGTCACGCCGACGATGGCGTTGTTGATGAGGGTGCGGGCCAGGCCATGCTGAGCACGGTCATCGCGGTGATCGGTGGGCCGGCTGACTGTGAGCGTGCCGTCTTCGAGAGAGACGTCCATGCGCTCGGAGATGACCACGTCCAGCTTGCCTTTGGGGCCTTCGACCTTGACCAGGCCGGGCTTGATATCCAGCTTGACGTTGGCCGGAACGGTTACGGGTGAGCGACCGATACGGGACATTACCAGACCTCGCAGATGATCTCGCCGCCGACCTTCTTGCGGCGGGCTTCACGGTCGGGCATCAGGCCCTGGGACGTGCTGATCACGGCCAGGCCCAGTCCGCCACGCACCACCGGCAGGTGGTCAGACTTGGCGTAGGTGCGGCGTCCGGGTTTGGATACGCGCTTGATGGAGTGGATGATCGGGGTGCGCCGGGGGCCGTACTTGAGGCCGACCCGCAGTACCTTGCGGCCGTCCACATCGGTGGCTTCCACGGTACCCAGGTACCCTTCACGGGCGAGCAGCTCAGCGAGCTGCTGCTTGAAGTTGCTGTGCGGGATATCGACGCTGGACTGTGCGACGGCGGTTGCCGTGCGCACTCGGTTAAGCATGTCTGCAATAGGATCTGTCTGCATTTATGGTTTCCTCCACGAGACCGGTATCAGGAAAAGCATCCTGACCTCTGCCTCTCGTTTGGACTTTCTCCCTTTGCCTACCAGCTCGACTTCGTCACACCGGGCAGGTGGCCGGCATGAGCCTGTTCACGGACGCAGATCCGGCAGAGGCCGAAATCACGCAGATATGAGCGCGCGCGGCCGCAGCGCTGGCAGCGGTTGACCTGCCTGGTGCTGAACTTCGGCTGGCGCTTCGACTTGGCAATGTGTGCTTTTGTAGCCATGTTCCTCCTGAGGGGTTACTTGCGGAAAGGCATGCCGAGCAGTTCAAGCAGGGCGCGTGCCTCTTCGTCGTTGCTGGCGGTGGTGCTGATGGATATGTCCATGCCACGGATGGCATCGACCTGGTCGTAGCTGACTTCGGGGAACACCAGCTGCTCCTTGAGGCCCAGGTTGTAGTTGCCGCGACCGTCGAAGCTGTTGGCGGGAATTCCGCGGAAGTCGCGCACGCGCGGCAGGGCCACGTTGATGAGCTTGTCGAGGAAGGCCCACATGCGCTTGCCGCGCAGGGTGACCTTGATGCCGACGGGCATGCCGGCGC
>CAZBBU010000153.1:0-4611 GCA_964489965.1 uncultured bacterium | reverse complement strand
CCAGTGGTGGGCCCCGAGCGCCACACAATCGGCCGGGGTTCCGTCTACACGGTACGCCTCGATGTCGTCGAGCGGCACTGGATGATACTGGAGAGGCCGTTTGATGGTTATGGCGTGGCTCATGGCAGATTGCTCCACATCAGGAGCCACTACACGAACGTCGCCGAACTCTTTGGCGGCATTCGCCAGCACTCTCAGGCCGGGGCTGAAGATGCCGTCGTCATTGCTTACTAGTATCCGCATGGTGCGGCAAATGCTAACACGCCCGCTGTACGCGCAGCGTCAGCGCCCGCGTGCTGCTCCGCAACTCTCAGCCGACGCGCTGGCAGTAGATCACGAATTCACCGTTTGCACTGACATTGCGGAAGCTGAGTACCCCGTCCATCGTCATAGGTGCAACCATGACCCAGGGGCTGCCCCAGCCGGACTGGTAGCTCGCCTGGCCCTGGGCGGAGAAGTTGCCCTGGTCGACCGTCCAGGCCCCGCTGATATAGACCGGGTCCCAGTCGCCGGCGGAGTTGGCCCAGTCGGTGCACTGTGCCTCGAACTGCCCGTTCGGGTAGACAGCCATGGCGAAGCTGTACATCCACGTGTCAGTGGGTACGTTCGGCAGGTTGTTGGCATAATCGCAGTTCCAGGTGCCTACGAACGGGGACGATTGATTGGCCGGTGCCGCAGGCTGGGCGGGCAAGTGACCCGGTATTCTGCCCAGGGTGCCGGCAACCACGACGCTGGCGATGCTGAGGAGGCCAAGTACAGCGATGATGCGGGATACCAGTGTTCTCTTCATACCGGGATACTAGCAACGGCGGACTTAAAAGTGACTTAAAGCAACGGCTCGGTTCGGGCTCATTGGCACGACTCTGTGACGCACTCGGGCCGGCTGCGCAGAGTTACCATTACCGGCATGGTTGATGAGCTTCACGAGCCCACGCTCGATTACACTGACCTGTCAGCGTCCATGAACAAGGCCGAGCGACTGGCCGAACTCAGGCGCCGGGTGCGGCTGCTTCTGGAAGGCGAAACGGACTGGCTCGCCAACCTGGGCAACGCGGCTGCGGAGATCTTTGCCTGGCTCCCCAACCTGAACTGGGCGGGTTGGTACCTGATGCGCGGTGACGAACTGGTGCTGGGGCCATTCCAGGGTCGCCCGGCCTGTGTGCGCATAAAGCCGGGTCGTGGCGTCTGCGGCACCGCGGTTTCCAGTGGCGAAAGCCAGGTGGTGCCGGACGTCAATTCTTTCCCCGGCCACATTGCCTGTGATGTCCGCTCCAGGTCGGAGCTGGTGATCCCGGTCGTGCTTGAGGGCAAGGTGGTGGCGGTGTTGGACCTTGATTCGGCAGTCCCGGGCAATTTTGATGACACCGACCGCGAGGGGTTGGAGTTGTTGGTCAGAGACCTGTTGCCGCTGGTGGATTGGGAGCGCGCCATCAACGCCTGAGTACCCGGCAGGTCGCCATAACGTTATTGCATCCTGACAGGTTGCCAAGTGAGTGCTCACTCAGTTAGTATTCGCCGGTGACCAGCAGCCGCCGCGCAGAACCCCTCTCAGCCACTGACCGCAGGTCAGCAATAGCCCGGGCAATACTGCCCCTGCTTCTCAAACGCGGTGCAGCTGCCACCAGCCGCGAGCTCGCCGAAGCCGCGGGCGTAGCAGAAGGCACGCTCTTCAACGTATTCGGCACCAAGCGGGATATGATTCTGGCCGCCATCGAGCGACACCTGGACCCGGATCCGATCACGGAAAGGCTTGGGGCCATCCCCGGCGACCTGCCGCTGGCAGAGAAGCTGGCCGTCGCCGCCGACACCATCACCTCCACCAGCAAGGACACGATCGTCCTGCTCGGGATCCTGCACACCATGCCGGGTGACAGGCAGCCAGGCGACAACCAACCCCCCGCCTTCATGCGCGAATGGCACCGCGCACTGACCCAGGCGACAATCCGACTGCTCGAACAGCACGAATCAGAGTTGCGCACGGGTGCCGACCGCGCCAGCATCGTGTTCAGCAGCCTCCTGATGACGGCCATCAAACCTTACAGGGACTGCACCCCCAGCCTGGAAAGCAGAGAGATCGTGGACATCTTCCTGAACGGAATACTCACCGGAGGCGCAATCGATGCTGCTTAGGCTGCTGCGCAAATACCTGCGGCCCTACGTCCGGGACATACTGATCATAGTTGTTCTGCACCTGGTGGCCACCATAGCTTCGCTGCTCCTGCCCAGCATCAACGCTGACATCATCGACTTCGGCATCGTACGCGGCGACATTCCGTACATACTGCAGCGCGGCGGCTGGATGCTTGGCGTATCTTTCATCCAGGTGGCCGCAACCATAGCCGCGGTGTTCCTCGGCTCCAGAACCGCAATGGCCTTCGGCCGTGATCTGCGCTCGGCCATCTTCCACAAGGTGAGCGACTTCTCCCGCCAGGAGGTCGCCCTGTTCGGCGCACCATCACTCATCACCCGGAACACCAACGACGTGCAACAGGTCCAGATGTTCACCCTCATGGGCTTCAACATGCTGGTGACCGCACCGATAATGATGGTGGGCGGCGTAATTATGGCACTCCGCGAGAACGCCGGCCTGGCCTGGCTCGTAGCCGTGGCCGTCCCGGTTCTCGGCATCACTATCGGCCTGATAATCATACGGCTGGTTCCAGCCTTCCGCAGGCTGCAGGTCCGCATCGACCGTGTGAACGAGGTAATGCGGGAGCAACTCACGGGCGTGCGCGTCATCCGGGCGTTCGTTCGCGAAGAGCACGAGGAAGCCAGGTTCGGCAAGGCGAACCGGGACCTCACAGACGTGTCACTGCTGGTTGGCCGTTACATGGCGCTCTTCTTCCCCATCGTCATGCTCATCTTCAGCCTCTCGAACGTGGCTGTGATCTGGTTCGGCGGCCTGCGCATCGACGCCGGCCTCATGGAAATCGGCTCGCTGACTGCCTTCCTTGCCTACATGGTCCAGATACTCATGGCCGTCATGATGTCCACCTTCATCTTCATGATGCTGCCCCGCGCTTCGGTTTCAGCCGACCGCATCGGCGAAGTCCTCGATACCGAATCAAGCGTGCGGCCACCCGCCAGCGCAAGCGAACCGAATGGCCACGGAACCCTCGAGTTCCGCGACGTCGGCTTCCGCTACCCCGGCGCAGCAGAACCAGTCCTGGGCGCCATCAACTTCGGCGCCAGATCCGGGCAGACCGTGGCGGTGATCGGCCCCACGGGCTCAGGCAAGACAACACTCGTGAACCTGATCCCCCGCCTGTTCGATGCAACCGCTGGAGAAGTACTGATTGACGGCACCGACGTGCGCCAGATTGAGCCCGAGCAGCTGTGGGCACGTATCGGCTTCGTCCCGCAGAAGTCCTACCTCTTCAGCGGTACCATCGCAAGCAACCTGCGCTACGGCAAGCCCGACGCCACCGAAGAGGAAATGTGGCAGGCACTCGAGGTGGCACAGGCCCGCGATTTTGTGGCCAGACTTCCGGATGGACTCGAATCACACGTGGCTCAGGGAGGCACAAATTTCTCTGGAGGGCAGCGCCAACGGTTGGCCATAGCCCGCGCCGTCATCAAGAAGCCGTCCATCTACCTGTTTGATGATTCATTCTCGGCACTCGACGTGAGCACGGACGCGCACCTTCGAGCAGCATTGCGGCCCGTCACACGCGACTCGATAGTGGTCATAAACGCACAGCGAGTGGCCACCATCAGCGACGCCGACCTGATCATCGTCCTGGAGAACGGACGCATCAGTGACATGGGCACACACGATGAACTGCTCGAGCAATCGCACGTTTATCAGGAGATAGTCGAATCCCAGCGGATGGTGGAAGCATGAGCGATAAGCGTCGACCCAAGAAGCTGGCCAAGACCGAACGCATCAGCACTGGTGGCTTCCATGGTCAGTCCGTCGGGCAGAAAGCCGAGAACTTCGGACCGACCATAAGGCGCCTCATCGGCATGTTGGCACCCGAGCGGATAAGGCTGATTCTGGTGATTCTGCTGGCCGTGGTCGGCGTGGCCCTGTCATCTTACGCTCCGCGGGTGCTGGGGCAGGCCACCGATTTGCTGTTCGCCGGCATCATCGGGAGGCAGTTGCCCGAGGGAATCAGTCGTGAGGCCGCCATCGAAGGTGCCCGTGCCACCGGCCAGGGCCAGTTCGCCGACATGCTGAGTGGCATTGACTTCGTTCCGGGGCAAGGCATCGATTTCGGCGCCATCGCTGCAGTGATCCTGTTCGTGCTTGGACTTTACGTGGCTTCAAGCCTGTTCAGCTTCCTGCAGGGCTGGCTGCTGAATGATGCCGTTCAGAACACCGTGTACCGCATGCGGTCATCGGTTGAGGACAAGCTGAATGCGCTGCCCCTGAGCTACTTTGACCAGCAGCCACGGGGGGAACTGCTCAGCCGGGTCACCAATGACATCGACAACGTGCAGCAGACGCTGCAGCAGACGCTCAGTCAGCTGCTTTCCTCAGTTCTCACCGTCCTCTTCATCCTGGTGATGATGTTCCTGATCTCGCCGGTGTTGTCAGTGGTGGCACTGTTGACCATTCCCGTGACGATGGTGGTTGCGGGCATGATCATGAGCCGGTCCCGGACCCAG
>CAZBBU010000152.1:0-4642 GCA_964489965.1 uncultured bacterium | reverse complement strand
CTACGAGGGCGTGCCCACCCAGCCGCACGCCGGCCGCATGTGGGAGATGATCGAGCGTTACGGCGTGACCATCTACTACACGGCACCAACCGCCATCCGCGCCTTCATGAAACTGGGCGAGGAGCACCCCAACAAGTTCGACCTGAGCTCCCTGCGCCTCATCGGTTCAGTGGGCGAGCCCATCAACCCGGAGGCCTGGGTCTGGTACCGCCGTGTCATCGGCGCTGACCGGGTTCCGGTGGTGGATACCTGGTGGCAGACCGAGACCGGCGGCATCCTGATCACGCCGCTGCCCGGCGCCATGGCCGCCAAACCGGGTTCCGCCGGCCTGCCGCTTTACGGCATCGACCCGGACGTGGTTGACGCTGACGGTAAACCGCAGACGGGTGCCGACGGCGGTTACCTGATAATCCGCAAACCATGGCCCGGCATGCTCCGGACCGTCTGGGGCGATGACGACCGTTACCGCGCGCAGTACTGGGGTGAGGTGCCCGGCGCCTACTTCTCAGGCGACGGCTGCCGCCGCGACGCTGACGGCTACTACTGGGTGATGGGCCGGGTAGATGACGTGGTGAACGTATCCGGTCACCGTCTGGGCACCATGGAGGTCGAGTCTGCTCTCGTCTCCCACCCGCTCGTCGCCGAAGCTGCGGTAGTGGGCCGCCCCGACGAGCTGAAGGGCCAGGCCATCGTGGCGTTCGTGACCCTGGAGGGAAGCAGTGAGGGCAGCGAGGAGCTTCTGCAGGAACTGCGCGCACACGTGGCCCGGGAGATCGGCGCCATCGCCAAACCTGATGAGATCCGCTTCGCCCCCTCGCTTCCCAAGACGCGCTCGGGCAAGATCATGCGGCGCCTGCTGCGCAGCATCGCCGCCGGAGAGGAATCTGCGGGAGACACCAGCACGCTGGAGGACCGGTCCGTGGTCGATGCCCTGATGGGTCGGGGCGGCTGACGGCTTGTTCCGAATCGGTTTCGGTGAGGATGCGCACGCGCTGGCTGCCGGCCGGCCGCTTCTGCTGGGCGGGGTACGGGTTGAGAGCGAACGTGGCAGCGTGGCGCATTCGGACGGCGACGTGCTGCTGCATGCCCTGGCTGATGCGCTGCTTTCAGCCTGGGCGCTCGGTGACATCGGCAAGCTGTTCCCGCCTGGCGATCCCGCCACCCTGAAGCTGGACAGCAGTCTGATCGTCGAGCGGGTGCTGGGCATGCTGGCCTCGCGCCGTGAGGGTGGCTGGGGCATCGCCAACGTTGCGGCAGTGGTCACTCTGGACAGTCCCAGGCTGGGCGCCTGGCGTGAGCAGATTCAGGAACGCGTGCGGGAACTGCTGGGCCTGCCGCCCGGTGCGGTGGGAGTCACCTTCAAGACCAGCGAGGGCCTGGCACCTGATCACGTGCAGGCGCGGGTCACGGTGTTGCTGCAGCGAGCTGGCTGAACTTCATGGACCATACAACAGGGTTCCGCCCCATCCTGGTTACCAGGATGGGGCGGAACTTTTCCTTCAGGCACGTGAATCACGTGCGGGTCGAAGGGTCAGAAGCGGAAGTTGGCACCCAGCGCGACGGTCGGGTAGAACGCGTCGTAGTCATACGCTGCGTTGTAGCCCGGAGCGGTGCTGTCGTAGGTGCTCAGGCCGCCGAAGTAGTAGTCACCGGTGGCCTCAAGGAAGACGCCGATGCTCGGGGTGATGTGGTACTCGATGCCAACGAGGGCTCCGGCGAACAGGCCTTCATGCGCCTGGCCCCAGTTGCTCAGGTTGAGCTGGTAGCCGGCACCGGCACCCACGTAGGCGCTGAGCGGATCGAAGGCGAAGCGGTAGGTCACGTGGCCGGCGAGGCTAAGGACCTGGGCTTCGAGAGCGGGGGCCTGACGGCCGTAGTCGGCGGTGAAGCGGGCGCCGATACCGGCCCACAGGTCATCAACACCGAAGACGGCGCGAATGCCGACGCGGTCATTCAGCTCGTTGAAGCCGGCAAGACCGACGTAGAAGTTGTTGACCGGAGCGGCCGGGGTGACGACGGCAGGAGTAACGTCCTCGTCGACTTCCTCAACCGGGGGCAGGGACACTTCAGGTGCGTCATCCTGCTCGTCGGGAACAACTACGACTTCACCGGCTGCGCCGTCTGTACCGGCGGGACCACGGGGGCCTTCAGGACCCTGGGGACCGACGGGACCGGGCTCACCCTGGGGACCCTGCGGTCCGGGAGGGCCCACGGGGCCGACGAGTTCACCGGAGTCAATGGCGGCACGGAGGCTGTCAAGCTCGGACTGCAGGGCGGCCACCTGGGCGCGCAGCTGGTCCAGCTCCATGGCGGTGTTCTGCTCGGATGCGTCAGCACGGGCAGCCAGTGCGTCAACGTCCGCACGCAGCTGGTCGACTACACCACGGAGTGCGGCGACGTCTTCCTGGGTGAGGACCAGAGCAGCCTGGGTGTTCTCAGTCAGTACCTGAAGCAGGCGCTCGATGACGAGGGCGGCCTGGTAGCGGGTGAACGATTCGTTGCCGCGGTAGGTGCCGTCAGGGAAGCCCTGGACGATACCCAGATCGGCGATGCGCTCCACGGCGTCAGCTGCCCAGTGATCTGCAGCAACATCAGGGAACGACTGTGCCTGCACCGCAGCCGTGCCGAGTGTAAGTGCTGCGAAAACCGTAATTACGCGTTTCATGAAACCTCCAAAACGTAGTCGGCGCCTATTTGGTATGGACGCACGCCGAACGTCTGAGTACTACACTAATGACTTCGTCTGAGACGACCGTGAGATACAGCACGGTTCTGTTTATGTGACTCAGGCGCATGTATTGAAAAAAGTCAGCTGCAGGTGAGAATGGGCATTAGATTCATGAGGCCTCTATTCACACTTAACGTTACCTAACTGTGTTGGGAGTTACGGAACCTGCTGTAACACCACGAACAGCTCGTCGCCGACCACTTCGGTCTGGAATATCCGGATCTTCTTGATGGCCGGAAGGGTGGCCTTTCCGGTGCGCAGGTCGAAGGTGGCCCCATGCCGGATGCAGCGGATCCGGTCATCATCCAGCAGCTCACCGTCATGAAGCGGGAAACGCTCGTGGGTGCAACGGTCAGGGAGGGCGAAGTACTCGCCCTCCCTGCAGATGACCACCAGTTCCTGCCCGTGAAGCGTCACGGGTGTGATGCTGCCGTCCGGGAAGTCAGCCAGCGCCCCGGCCAATGCGCGGGACTCAGTCATTCAGAGCTTCTCCTTGACACCGGGCACGCCAAGCTTGGCCTGCACGACGCGCTCCACGTACTCGGCCACCTTGGGAAGCGTGACGCGGCTCATCACCTCATACAGGAAGCCGGTGACCAGCACGTGCTCGGCCACCTCGGGCCTGAGGCCACGGCTCATCAGGTAGAAACGCTGGTCTTCGGGTACCGGGCCGGTGGTGCTTCCGTGCGAGCAGCGCACGTCGTTGGCACCGATCTCCAGCTGCGGAATCGACACGACCTCGGACTCACTGTCAAGGAGCAGGTTCCGGTTCGTCTGGTAGGCGTCAGTCTTCTGCGCCTCCGGACCCACCTGGATGATGCCGGAATAGACGGCGGTGCTGGCGTCACGAAGCGCCCCCTTGAACAGCAGGTCGCTGAAGGCGTGATCGGCCACGTGATGCTGGAGGGTGTACTGGTTGTAGTGCTGACCTTCGTCAGCGAAATAGAGGCCCAGCATCTCGCTTTCACTGCCCGGGCCGTCAAGCCTGCACTCCACTTCGGTACGCGAAGCGTCTGCGCCAAGGCTGACTGTCAGGCTCTCCAGCCGGCTGTCCTTGCCCAGGTGCGCGCGGACACGGTTGACGTGCGTGACGTTGCGCCCCCAGTTCTGCAGGTTCACGTAGCGCAGCCTGGCACCGTCCATCAGAACGAGCTCCACACCCGAGTTGCTGAAGACGCGTTCCTCGAACGGGTCGCTGGTCAGCTCGTCTATGTAGGTGAGGCTGGCGTTGCGGTCAACCACCACCAGGGTGCGGCCGTTTGCCAGGCCGCCGGAGTCCTCGGTGGTGAAGGCACCCAGCGGAAGCTCAAGCTCAACGTCGCGGGGCACGTACACGAAGGTTCCGTTCTCCCAGAGCGCGGAGTTGAGTGCGGCAAACTTGCCCTGGTGGGCGTTCACGACTGCGTAGAGGTGCTCCTTGACCAGATCGCCATGCTCGCGCAGTGCGGTGCGCAGGTCCGTGAAGATCACGCCTGCTTCCCTGATGCTGGCGTCATGCTTGACGACGCTGGTGCCCTTGTGTACCAGCACGCCCTCGGCATCGGAGTCGGTGACGCGCATGTCGATGCGGGCCGGCACTTCCTGGCTGCGGGGTTCACCCGTCAGTTCCAGTCCATCGATGCTGAAGCGGTCCAGCTCGGTGTAACGCCAGGCTTCGTCGCGGTTGGTGGGCCAGGCGGTCTTCAGGTAGGTCTGGAAGGCAGCGCGCCGTTCGCGTGCCAGCCATTCGGGTTCCTGGTGGCGGCTGATCAGGTCGTCCACCGCCTGCATGCTCACATGTGGATTGTCGGTCAGCGTTGCCACTCAGCCGACGCTCCCTTCCATCTCGAGCTCGATGAGGCGGTTGAGCTCCAAAGCGAACTCGAGCGGAAGATCCTTGGCCACGGGCTCAAGGAAGCCGCGGACGATGAGAGC
>CAZBBU010000151.1:0-4645 GCA_964489965.1 uncultured bacterium | reverse complement strand
TGACGTGCTGGAGTCCAACGTCCGCATGCTGGACGCGGCTGCCGAGCCGCTGCATCCCGCGTCGGGCGGCAGGCTGCTCATCACCCTGATAGCTGCGGTGGTGGGTGGACTCCTGGCCACCGTCTTCGTGTTCCTGCGCGCCGCCGTTACGCCGGGACCAGCCAAGACTGCCTGAACCATGCTTGCCGATCTGACGGTAGCAGTAATCCACTACCAGACTCCGGACGTACTGGACAATTGCCTGGAGAGACTCCTGCCTTTTGCCCGGGGTGCCCGGGTGATAGTTGTGGACACCAGTGACAGTTACCCACTGTCTCCCGGCTGGAGTGAAGATGGAGTCGAGTTGCTGCGCACAGCCAACCGGGGTTACTCCTCGGCTGTCAACGCCGCCTTGGCTATCACCAAAACGCCGTACTTCGTGCATATGAACGCTGACGTTTATCTGCATCCGCAGACGCTCCCTGATTTGCTGACCGTGCTGGACTCAACTGACGACTGCGCCATTGCTGGTCCACTGGTAACCAACGTGGATGGTGGGCTGCAGGACCAGGGTCTTCCCTACCTCTGGTGGCAGTGGCGGGTGGCCTCCGGAATCGGCTTATGGCGAGCCGCCTCGAGCCGTACGGGCAGGTCACTGACCTCGCTGCCGGTGCCGTGGCTGTCCGGCTGCATCCAAGCTGTCCGGATGTCGGCGGTGGAGCTGGCGGGACCCATGGATGAATCGCAACGCTTCACCAATGAGGAAACCGACTGGTGTTTGCGCATGCAGCGCGCCGGCTTCAGCTGCCGGTTGGTTGACACTGGCGCGGTCCACCTGGGTGGTGTCAGCACGCCCTCCCACCCCGCCTTCCTCATGGAAGGCCTGCGCGGCAGCATGGTGGTCAACCGGCGCTTCGCACCAGCCTGGCGTACTGGCCTGCAGCGTTACGCGGTGTGGGGTTGGGCCAGCCTGGCGAGTGTGTTTGGCGTCCGCCCGCGCTTTCGGGCAGCAGCCCGGGCGGTGCAGACCATGTTCCGGGAGCAGAGTTACAGCCAGCCGGTGTTTGGTGAGACGCTGGCCGAGCCGCTGCTGCCGCAGTCTGATTAAGTAACAGTCAACCGAACATTTCAGTGCAGTCGCGAGTTCGCGAAACCGGCTGATGCGTTTGACAATTGCTTAAACACTCGTTTAATGTATTGAACATGCGCTCAAGCAACAGAAGCGCGGACCTGAGTACACCAGCCCGCATCCGTACGGCCGCCATCCGGCTCTTCGCCCGCAGTGGCTACGCCGACACCAGCATCCGGGCAATCGCCACCGAGGCCGCTGTGAGTCCGGGCCTGGTCATCCACCATTTCGGCAGCAAGGAACAGCTGCGCCGGGCCTGCGACGACTACATCAGCCGGGAATTGATTGACACCGAAATCGCCGCCTCAGATCTTGACCTGATAGGCACCATGCAGCGCTGGCTGGCGCATCCCGAGGCGTATCAGGACGAGTTCGACTATCTGACCCGCATGTTTACGGACCACTCGCAGACTGGTGACAGCCTGTTCGATTCACTTGTCGACAGGACCGAGCAGCTGCTGACTGAAGGCGCCGCAGCCGGCCAGATGCATGGCTTCAGTGACCCGAGGACCAGCGCCGTGCTCGTCGCGATTCTGGGATTGGGCCCGCTGGTGCTGGGCCAGCACGTTGCCCGCAACGTTGGTGAGGAGAGCCTGAACGCCGCGGCACTTCAGAAACTCGCCATTCCCGGCCTGGAACTGCTCACCCATGGGCTGTACAGCGGACCGGGCTTGCTCGATGCCACGCGCAAGGCACTGAAGGAGGACGAAGATGATTCCCGTGATTGAGACCCGTGGACTCAGCAAGCAATTCGGTCCTACCGTGGCATTGAGCAATCTGAACCTGACCGTGAACCGAGGCGAGGTGTTCGGCCTGATCGGTCCGAACGGCGCCGGCAAGACAACCGCGATGCGGCTGCTGCTGGATTTGATCCGGCCGACCTCCGGCTCGCTCACAGTGCTGGGTGAACAACCGCAACGCGGCAGCGCGCTCCTGCGCAGCCGCATCGGTTTCCTGCCGGGAGAACTGCGGCTGCACGGTCGCAGTCGCGCCGGCGACCTGTTGCGGCACTTCGCATCCATCAGTGGACCGGTCAGACCTGGGCTGATTGAACGACTGACAGCCAGACTGGATCTTGATCTGAGCCGCCAGGTCGGCAGTCTGTCGAAGGGCAACAAGCAGAAGGTCGGCCTGATACAGGCGTTCATGCATGAGCCGGAATTGCTGATCCTGGATGAGCCAACCAGCGGCCTGGATCCTCTGGTGCAGCAGGAGTTCATGCTGTTGGTCAACGAAGCAGCCGAGAACGGCCAGACCGTGCTGTTGAGTTCACACGTATTGAGCGAGATCGAACAGGCCGCCAGTCGGGTCGGCATACTGCATCGCGGCAACCTGATTCGTGAAGGAACCATCAGTGACCTGCGCAGCAACCGCCAGCGGCGCGTGCGTGGCTCCGTGGCCCGGGACAGTGCGCTGGCCGAAGCACTGAGGGCCATCGCGCAGGTGACCGACGTGAACACGCTGGAACGCGAGGGTGACGTGCGGTTCAGCTTGCTGCTGGAAGGTGAAGTCGACCCGCTGATAAAGGTACTTGCCCGGTTCGAAGTCCGCGACCTGCTGATTGAAGAACCGGTACTGGAAGACGCGATCATCGGGCTGTACCGGGAGACGAACCAATGAAGCTGTTCAGCCGTGAACTGAAAGTAAACAGAGGTGGACTGCTGGGCTGGTGCATCGGCGTCGCCGCAGCCGTCGCGCTTTACGTCCCCTTGTACCCCAGCGTGGGTGGCACCCAGAACATGAACACCTATCTGCAGATGTTTTCTCCTCAGCTGGCCAGCTTGTTCGGGCTGGACCTCATGTCAACCGGCGCCGGCTACGTGCAAACCACCTACTTCGGCATGATGGGTTACCTGCTGCTGGCCATCGCGGCAATCTCATGGGGCAACCGCTCCCTGGCGGGTGCCGAGGAGTCCGGGGCGTTGGAACTCACCCTGGCGCACGCGGTCACGCGCTGGCAGGTAATTCTGGAACTGACGCTGGCCCTGATAGTCCGCCTGGCGCTGCTGAGTGCTGTCGGCTTCGTACTGGTCCTGGCGCTGGACGGACCTGCTTCACTCGGCATCAACCCGCTTAACCTGCTGGCTGTGACTGTGGCATTGTTCCTGGTGAGCTGCCTCATCGGCATCGCCACCATCTGCGGGGGCGCACTGTCGGGCCGCACGGCGGTCGCCACCGGCTTGGGAACGGCTGTCGCAGTCGCCGGTTACGTTCTTCATGCTGTGTCCGACCTGGCAGAATTGCCCATGCTCGGAAGCCTTTCACCCTACCGCTGGGCGTTCGGTGAACAGCCGATATTGCAGGGATTCGATCTGAGCGGCACACTTTTGCTGCTGGCAGCCATGACCGTGCTGGTGGTGCTGGGTGGTGTCAGGTTCGCGAGGCGTGACATCGGCAAGTGAACCCCCACTGCTATCACCTCGCCCCGTCACAGGTCGTAGACTGTCCGGGTGAGTCTCAGCGTATTAAACCTTGACCTGCCTGGTGCCAAGCTGCTGACCCCGGCAATTCACCATGACGAGCGCGGCTGGTTCATGGAGTCGTATAGGTCAAGTGCCCTGATTGAGGCGGGTATTGACGCACGGTTCGTGCAGGATAACCGCTCGTTTTCCAAGCGGGGCGTGCTGCGCGGGCTACACTTCCACGCACGAGGCCGTGAGCAGGCCAAGTTGGTGCAGGCGGTGCAGGGCAGGGTGTTTGATGTAATCGTGGACTTGCGGCCCGACTCTGACACCTTTGGCCAGTGGCAGGCCGTGGAACTGGATGCCGATACAGCCAACCTGCTGTTCGTTCCCCGCGGCTTTGCCCATGGCTTTCAGGTGCTGAGTGAAACGGCACTGGTTGCCTATAAGGTTGACAGTGAGTATGACGGCGACGCCGAGCGAAGCCTCGCCTGGAACGCCCCAGAATTGGCGATACCTTGGCCGCTTGAGCCCATTCTCTCTGAACGCGACCGGACTGCGCCCGGCTGGCAGGGCGTCCTCGCCGAACATGATTGAGGAACTGCTGGCCGCGGCGCGAGTGGAGTTGCCGCGTCCCGCGCTGCTCACCGGTGGCACTGGCCGCCTGGGCACCGAGTTGAGGGCGCTGCTTCCGGAACTGCTGGCGCCGACGAGCTCGGAACTGGACGTGCTGAATCCGGATGAGTTTGTGAAACAGGTACGACCGGCGCTGGTTGTGCACGCCGCAGCCTGGACGGATGTGGCCGCTGCCGAAACCGATCGGGCCGGCTGCTGGCGCCTGAATGTGCAGGGCGCTCGCCGCATGGCCCTGGCGGCCAGGGACGCTGGCGCCCGCTTCGTGCTGATTTCCACCGATTACGTGTTCGACGGTGAACGCGGCAACTACCGGGAGGACGACGTGCCCGGACCCGTCCTCAACCATTACGCGCTGACCAAACTGCTGGCCGAGGAGGTGGCCCGCTCGATCATCCCCACAGGGAAGCTGCTGATCATACGCACCAGCTTCCGCGCTCGTGAGTGGCCGCACCCGCGAGCCTTCCAGGACCTGTTCACGACCCAGGATTACATCGACGTA
>CAZBBU010000150.1:0-4647 GCA_964489965.1 uncultured bacterium | reverse complement strand
CCAGCTGCGCCAGCTGGTTCTGTGCCAGCAGTTTCACGTCAGCAGGCGAATGGATCTGGTCCAGCAAACGGCCGCCGGTGCCGGATGTCAAATCAGTCACAATGTCCCGATTCTACAATGGGCTGCCGGCGCGCTCCGCTCGCGCGGGTCGCCTACTGCGGGTAAGTCGGTTCGAAGTTGAGCCCGGTCAGGTAGAAGCCGCTCACGGTCCTGATCTCACCCACGTAAGGCGAGTACCAGAGCTCCTGGGTAAGCGTGTGGCTCACCCGGCCGGCGTCATCCAGCTGCTCCGTGACCAGGTTGATGACGTAAACGTCGAAAGTGCCCGCGGGCACGCGCACCGAACGCCGGTCCACCACGGTGTAGCGGTAGCGGATGTTCAGCGTCTCGTACTGGAACTCCGGGCGCTGGTCCGGGTAGAAGGTGGTGGAGGTGGTGGTACCGCCCCAGCTGGCGCCCCGCACGAGTTGCGATGACGGCGGGAACTCCATGATCGCCGGCTCGAAAGCGGTCTGCGCGCCCGGAACGGTACGGGCGTAGAGAAGCACACCATCCGCGCCGATGGAGCGGAACTTGCGCTCCTCGGCCGCGGCGCCCCAGGTCAGATGCGAGATCAGCGTGCGTTCACCGACCACCCTTGGTCCTTCGACCAGCTGGATGACCCTGGGGTCGTCAATCGGTGCGTTGTCAGGCAGGTACTCCCAGCGCGCTCCGGCCTGCGCCGGGTAGAAGCCAACAGCGCGGCTGAGCTGCTCAACGCTGGTGCGGGGTGTGTCACTGGCTGCTGGCGCGCAGGCGGCCAGCAGCACCAGTACGGCCAGGGCCAGGCCTGTGAACAGTCTGGAAGTCATCCCCTGCAGTGTGACACCGGAACTCATGACAGGTATGTGGATTCCTGCACGGCCTCGCTCATGGCTTCCTCCAGGCTCTGCACGTCACTGAGTGCATCGGCCATGTCGGTCTGCAGGCGCCGGTCTGCCTGCAGGCTGGCCGCGTTGCTGAGGATGCCGTACACCTTGCCGCGCAGGCGACGAAGCTGTTCCACGAACGTCTCGAGTTCCTTGCCGATGTTAGCGGCCTCCTGCTTGTTGGCCGCGTACTCGGGATCGTCGGGAGTGAGTCTGAGGATGAAATCGGTGAGTTGGGTGCCGTGGCGGGCGCGAGGCAGGGCGCGTTGCACCAGGTGGTGCATCCGCTGTGACATCTCCTCGATCTCATTGCGCAGGATGTGCGGCGCCTTGGCAGCCCGGCGCGCCACTTCCTGCTGGATGGTCACGGCCTCGCCGAGCAGGGACTTGAACGGTTGCGCCAGCGAGGAAAGCTCCTGGGGCGCCACGGGCGGCAGGTCACGCTGAAAGGTCGAGCGTGACGCCTCTTCACTGGACTTGTTGAGCAGCCAGTAGACGGCGAAGCCGCCGGCTGCCACCAGTACGAGCATGAGTATCAACAGGCCTGCCATGTCACCTCCGGTCGGCCGCGCTCAGCAGTGGCGGCCGACCGTGAATAACCAGTAATCCGTTCAGCTGTCGCTGCTGCTGCCGGAAACGCCGAGGCTGGCCTTCAGCGCGGCCAGTTCATCCTCGATGTCATCCTCGACCTCGAGTGCCGCGAACTCGTCATCCATGCTCAGATCGGCAGCGAGCTCGGCCTCCGCGGCCAGGCGGTCTTCGGCGCTGGCGATCTTGTCTTCCATGCGGTCGAAAGCCTCGAAGGCTGCGCGGGTGTCAGTCTTGGAGATGGCACTGGTCACAGTCTTCTGGGCCTCGGCGCGCTTCTGCCGGGCGATCAGGATCTGGCGCTTGCGCTCGGCCTCGCCGATCTTGGCGTCAAGGGCGCGAAGCTGGGTCTTGAGGCGCTCCACGGTCTCATCATGGGCGTCAAGCTGTTCCTGCAGGCCGTCGGCCAGGTCCTCGGCCGACTTCTTGCGGCGCAGTGCCTCGCGGGCCAGGTCTTCACGGCCCTGCTTGACGGCGGCTTCAGCCTTGCTGTGCCAGTCGCCACTCTCGGTACGGTGGGTCTGCACGTCACGCTCAAGCTTCTTGCCTTCAGCGATGGCGCGGGCCACCTCCATGCGGGCCTCGTACTGGGCCTGACGCATGTCAATCAGCGTCTGGTTGATGATCTTCTCCGGGTCCTCGGCCCGGGTCAAAAGGTCATTTATGTTTGCGCGCAGTATGGTTCCGATACGTTCGAGAATGTTCATTTCTGCCACCTCCGTTGGGCTGATTGCATCATAACTGTTTCAGGTGTGTGTCAGATTGAGGCCTATGTCGCGCCGCCAGTGGGCACCCGCGAAGCGCGTGCCGGCAACACCGGCGTAAGCCGCCTGCAGCGCGTCGGCCAGACTCGGTGCGGTGGCGACGATGTTCAGCACCCGCCCGCCACTGCTTACAAGCCGGCCGCCTTCCAGCCGGGTGCCCGCGTGGAACACGTGAAGCTTCCGGTTCCCGGCCACCGGTTCCAGTTCGATACCCGCTTCAGGCGTGCCGGGATAACCCGGCGCGGTCATGACCACACAGGCGGCATGCTCGCCGCTCCACTCAAGCCGACTGCTGGCCAGCCGACCCTGGCACGCATAGAGCATCACCTGCAGCAGGTCTGACTTCAGCAGGGGCAGCACCGCCTGGGTTTCCGGGTCACCAAGTCGCACGTTGTATTCGAGTACCTTCACGCCACTGTTCGTCACCATCAGCCCGATGAACAGCACGCCGGCGAACTTGAGGCCGTCACGGCGCAGGCCGGAGAGCGTGCGCTGCACGATCTCGTCTTCGACTTCCACCTGCTGCTCGGGCGTCAGCAGCGCAGCCGGCGCCACCGCCCCCATGCCGCCGGTCATCAGGCCTGTGTCACCCTCGCCGTGATACTTGTAGTCCTGCGCCAGTTCCAGCGGCAACCAGGTGCTGCCGTCGGTGATGCCAAGCAGGCTGAGTTCACGGCCCTGGAGCCGCTCTTCGAGAACCACCCCGTCGGAATCCGGGTCCTGGAAAGCCACGCGGATGGCCCGCTCGGCGTCCACCATCGAGCCGCAGACCGTGACGCCCTTCCCTGCCGCCAGTCCCGATTTCTTGACGACGGGTGGAGCGTCCAAGTCCCGCAGACAGGCAACCGCCTCCTCTTCGGTGTCGAAAGCCCGTGAGGCTGCGGTCGGGACACCGTGGCGCACCATGAACTCCTTGCTGAAGCGCTTGGAGCCTTCAAGCCGCGCCGCGGCGGCGTGCGGTCCGAAAGCCATGATGCCGGCCTCGCGCAGCCGGTCCACCAAGCCGGCCACCAGTGGTTGCTCGGGTCCCACCACCACCAGGTCAACCTCGTGCGTAACCGCCAGTGCCACCAGCCGGTCCGGTTCGAGGTTGCCGCCCAGCAGCTCGGCGTGGTCCGCCATGCCCGGGTTACCTGGTGCAGCGAACAGCCGGCTCACCTTGTCTGACTGCGCCAGCTTCCAGACCAGTGCGTGCTCGCGTCCGCCCGAGCCGACCACCAGCACCCGCATCAGCTGATACCCCGCAGCACCTTGCGGACCGCCTGCGGATACAGCTTGTGTTCCTGTTCCAGGATGCGGGCGGCCAGGCTGTCCGCGTCATCACCGGGTTCCACCGGAACGGTGGCCTGCATGATCACCGGACCGGTGTCCACGCCCGCGTCCACGAAGTGCACGGAGCAGCCTGATTCGCTGCGGCCGGCGTCAAGCGCCTGCTGCTGCGGGTTGAGACCCCGGAAGTCAGGCAGCAGGCTGGGGTGGATGTTCAGAAGCCTGCCCTTCCAGCGCGTCACGAACTCCGGTGAGAGTCTGCGCATGAAGCCGGCCAGGCAGATCAGGTCCACGTGCCGCTCGCTGAGCAGCAGTTCGAGTTCCTGCTCGAAGGACTTGCGGCTGTTCCACTGTAGGTGCTCGGCGGCCACGCCACGCGCGCGTGCCAGTCCCAGTGCGCCCGCCTCAGCGTTGTCACTGACGGCCAGCACCACGCTGCCGAGTGGGTCACCGGCCGGGTAAGCGTCCAGCAGTACGCCCAGGTTGCTGCCGCGGCCGCTGGCCAGCACGGCGATGCGGGCGGGACGCTCCAGCGGAAACTCCACGTCCGTAAGCCGGTGTGGCTGCAGCTTCTGCCAGTAGCGTTTCAGACCGGCGGCCGTCATCTGATGGTCACTGCTCACCCGGCAGCGTTGCCTGTCGAGTTCCGATAGGTCCGCTTCCACCATCTGCTTCTCCGATAGCTCGGTGACGCGTTGCACCAGCTGTTCGTCATCCTCGCCGGCCCTCAGGCCGTCCAGCACGGCAAGGCTCCAGCGGGCGTTCTGACGACGCAGCTCGCGGAAGTGCCACTTCACGTCATCGAAAGCCCCGTAGTGGGTCGGCACGATCCAGTCCGCACCGGTGGCCAGCATGCGTTCGATGCTCAGCAGCCAGGCGTCCAGGTCGATCTCAGGCGGTGCGGTGGCCGGTTTGACGAAGCGGGTTCCCGGGAACCTGATGCCTGCGGAATCGCCAGTGAACAGAATGTTTCCATCCATCAGGAAGCTGACGTGCGTGCCGGAGTGGCCGGGCGTGTGCAGCACCCTGAACTGGCGGCAGTGCTGCTCGAACTCGTCGCCATCCTCGATCTCAAGGGCGTTGTGTTCGGGCAGTGGTTCAGCGCCCTTCATAAGTTC
>CAZBBU010000149.1:0-4695 GCA_964489965.1 uncultured bacterium | reverse complement strand
CACCGGCCTCGAACTCGCCTTCCCGCATGCGGCGGAACAGGTCCAGGTTCTCCTCCACGCTGCGGTCGCGGTAAGGACTGGGTTTGCCCGGTTCACTGACGCTGCCGCGGTACTCGCGGATCTGTTCCTCACTAAGGCTGTCCACGTAAGCCTTGCCCTGCTCGATAAGGTGGATGGCCCAGCGGTAGAACTCTTCAAAGCGGTCGGAGGCGTAAGTGAGGCGGTCGGGGTCATAGCCGAGCCAGCGCACGTCCTCCAGGATCGCCTCCACGTACTCCATGTCCTCGGTGGTCGGGTTGGTGTCATCCATGCGCAGGAAGCCCAGGCCCCCGTAGTCCTGAGCGATGCCGAAGTCCACGTGGATGGCCTTGGCGTGCCCGATGTGCAGGTAGCCGTTCGGTTCCGGCGGGAAGCGGGTGATGACCTTGTCGTGCCGTCCCGTGGCCAGATCGCGGTCAACGATCTCGGTGATGAAGTTGGGGGAGACTTTGCGCATATCGGCCCAGTCTATCGGTTCTGCCGTCAGATTTCCGTGCGTGGGGAGCGCTCCAGCAGCAGCATCACCAGGGTGGTGATGCCCATGAGCAGCACGGACAGGGCCAGGGCAGACTCAAAGTTGGCGGCACCCGGCCGGCCCAGTCGATCGAAGATCGCCACGGGGATGGTTGCGTACTCGGGTCGGGTGATGACCAGTGAGGCTCCGAACTCGCCCAGTGAGATGGCAAAGGCGAAGGCGCTGGCGGCCAGGAAGGCCGGCCTGAGCAGCGGCAGGTCGATACGCCTCAGCACCGAGAGCTCACTGGCACCGAGACTGGTGGCGGCTTGCGGCAGTGACTCGGGAATGCCCCGGAGGGCGGGCAGCAGACTGCGGGTCACGAACGGAAAACCGATGAGCGTGTGTGCCAGCAGCAGTCCCCAGGGGCTGCTGGCCAGCGCCGGGAAAGCCAGCAGGTAGCCGAAGCCCAGGGTGACGGCGCTGGTGGCCAGCGGCAACAGGCTCAGCCCGTCCAGCCAGCGCCAGCGTGCCCTGACCACGGCGAATGCGAAGCAGCTGCCCACCAGGAGGGCCAGCAACATGCTGCCGCCGGCGAACAGCAGTGAGTTGAGGATCACGCGCAGGGTGCCGGGGAACATGGCGCTGGGTGTGGCGCTGGCCAGCTGCCGGAAGGCCTGCAGGCTGGGTACGCCGCTGCCGGCGGGCCAGAACGCCTTGGCCAGCAGTGCCAGCAGGGGTGCCAGCACCAGTACGGTCACGGGCAGCAGTGCCAGCAGGAGCGGCAGGAGCTGGCGGCGGGTGGCTGACGGCAAATGCTGCTGGCTGCCGGTAACCGGGGTGCTGAGGCGCGCCTGCCAGCGCGTGTAGAGCCAGGTGAACACCGTGACTGTCACGAGCTGGACCATCACCAGCAGCGCCGCGGCGTCCAGTTGCAGCAGGCGTGCCGTCAGGCGGTAGATCTCAACTTCCAGTGTGGGCCAGCTGGGCGTCAGGATCACGATCACACCGAAGGAGGTGAAGGTGAGCACGAACACCAGGGCGGCTGCCGCCAGGATGGCTGGCAGTGCCAGCGGCAGGGTGACCCGGAAGAGGATGCGCAGAGGCGATGCGCCAAGGCTGCTGGCGGCAGATTTCAGGCGCGGCGCCACCGCTTCCAGGTATGAACCCACGATGCGCACCACCAGTGCGCAGTTGTAGTACACGTGAGCCAGAAGCAGCAGGGTGAAGGTGTCACGCAGGTTGATGCCCAGCAGGCCTTCCGGTCCCAGCAGCGCCAGGAATCCCATGCCGGCCACCACTGTCGGCATCACGAAGGGGATGGTGAAGGCGCTGCGCAGCAGGCGCTTGCCGGGAAATGACCAGCTGGCGAACAGCACGGCCGCCGGCAGGCCCAGCAGCACCGTCAGCAGTGTGGAAAGCAGCGCCTGGCCCAGGGTGAAGCCGGCCAGCCGCCGGTACCAGGGGTCGCCTGCCAGCATCGCAAGGCCCGAGGGGTCGGCCAGGCTGCGCTGCAGGATCACAAGAAGTGGCCAGAACAGGAACGTCGCCAGGAAGGCGAGAGCGCCCACGCCCGCCAGCATCGCCAGTCTGCTGCGCCTCATGCTGACAGCCTAGCGCGACTCAGAGCGAGAACAGGGTGATGAACAGGTAGGAGAAGGCCATGGTGAACAGATGCGAGTCGATGCGGTCCAGTACGCCACCCTGACCGGGCAGGAAGCGGCCGGAGTCCTTTACGCCCACCCAGCGCTTGAAGAGGCTTTCGAACAGGTCGCCCGCCTGGCTGGCGGCACCCACCACCAGCGCGAACAGGATCAGCTTGCCGGTGTGGACGCTGAAATCGAACAGCGTGCTGGCGACCCAGTGCAGACCGCTGACGAAGATGACGGCGAACAGCAGGCCACCTATGGCGCCCTCGACGGTCTTGTTCGGACTGATGGCTGGCGCCAGCCTGTTGCGGCCCATCAGCGAGCCGATGGTGAAGGCGCCGACGTCAGAAGCCACCACCGCGATCAGCGGCAGTGCAAGGTACCAGACGCCGGTGGCGGCATCAGGGACGTACCTGAGAGTGATCATGAAGCTGAACAGCCAGGGGATGTAGACGTAGCCGAACAGCGAGAACACCACGCAGTTGAGCGAGTTGCGGTTGGGGCGGAGCAACTCCAGCGTCACCAGGTAAACCGCCACGAGGATGAGCAGCAGCTCACGCCAGGAGGTGCCGGTGCCGATGACTGCCGGAAGTCCCAGGCTGGTGAGCATGTCCGCCGGGAGCGCGGCCAGCAAGGTCAATGGAGTGGCGACCCAGAGACTGCGCAAGCGGATGGGAATGCCCCGCAGCCGCAGCATCTGCCCGTACTCCGCCAGGGCTATCAGCGTGAGCACGAGCCAGGCGGGGCCAAGCAGGGGCAGTCCCGCCCACAGCACGATTCCCGTGACCAACACGGCCAGCAGGCCAGACAGAACCCGTCTGACTGGGAACCCGCGACTGGCCGCAGGTCGCGTCATGTTCAGACGGCCATGATGTCTTCTTCTTTGGCCTTCACCCGCTGGTCGACCAGCTTGATGAACTCGTCAGTCAACTTCTGGACGTCGTTCTCGCCGCTGCGCAGCTCGTCCTCGCTGATGAGCGTCTCCTTCTCCATCTCCTTGAGCTCGTCGTTGGCGTCACGGCGGATGTTGCGCACCGCCACGCGCGCTTCCTCGGCCAGGTTCTTGACAGCCTTGACCAGGTCACGGCGCCGCTCGTCAGTCAGCGGAGGAACGGTGATGTAGATTGCATCGCCCCGGTTGTTGGGGTTGAAACCGAGATCACTCTCCAGGATGGCCTTCTCCACGTCCGGGAGTGCCGACTTGTCAAACGGCGTCACCACCAGGGTGCGCGGGTCGGGGCTCGACACGTTGGCCAGCTGGTTGAGCGGTGTGCTGGCGCCGTAGTAACTGACGTTCACCCGGTTGAGCAGGGTCGGGTTGGCCCGGCCCGTACGGATGCTGCCGATGTTGCCCTCGAACGCCTCGATGGACTTCTGCATCCGCTCGCGCGTTTCCTTCAGCACGGTTTTCATCAAATACCTCCATGGGGCCGGGCCTGGGCCGGGACCCCGTTGGTCACTGCCTACAGCTTACCGCTTCGCCTTTGCCCGGATGCGCCCGCAGAGCGCTCAGTCTGCGCCTTCTGCCGAGATGAGGGTGCCGACCCGCTCGCCGTTCAGGAGGCGCCGCAGGTTGCCTTCGGCGAATATGTCGAAGACGGTGATGGGCATGTTGCGGCCCATGCACAGGCTCACTGCTGTGGCGTCCATCACCTGCAGCCCCTGGTTGAGCACCTGCAGGTAGGTCAGGTTGTCGAAGCGTTCCGCATCGGGATTGACCCGTGGATCCTCACTGTAGACGCCGTCGACCTTGTTCTTGGCCATGAGCACCATGTCGGCGTCGATCTCGAGCGCGCGCAGGACGGCGGTGGTGTCTGTTGTGAAGAAGGGGTTGCCGGTGCCGCCACCGAAGATGACGGTTCGGCCCTTCTCCAGGTGTCGCAGGGCCCGCCTGCGGATGTAAGGCTCAGCGACTGCCTGCATGCTGATGGCGGTCTGCACGCGGGTGTCCACACCACTGCGCTCCAGGGCATCCTGCAGGGCCATCGCGTTCATCACGGTGCCGAGCATGCCCACGTAGTCGGCGGTGGCCGGATCCATGCCCCGACCGTGTTGGGCCCCACGCCAGAAGTTGCCGCCGCCAACGACAATCGCCAGTTGAACGCCGCGGCTCAAGGCCGCGGCGATCTCCTGTGCGAGTGACATTGTGGCGTCCGGCGTGACTCCGAATCCCTGGCTGCCCGCCAGGAACTCCCCGGAGAGTTTCAGCAGGACGCGCCGCACGCTAGGAACCTACTGCGATTCGGGCGATGCGGCCGATCTGGATGTTCTCTCCGATCGTGGCGATGTTCTCCGCCAGCAGCTGCGCCACCGTCTTCTTGTCATCCTTGATGTAGGGCTGGTCGAGCATGACTATCTCCGCGAAGTACTTGTCAACCCGGCCGGCCACGATCTTCTCAATGACGTTCTCCGGCTTGCCTTCGTTCTGGGCCTCGCGGATCAGGCGGCCGCGCTCTTCCTCGACCTCGGCTTCGGGCACCTGGTCACGGCTTACGTAGCTGGGGTCGGCCATCGCCACGTGGATGGCCAGGTCACGGGCCAGCTGCTGGAAGC
>CAZBBU010000148.1:0-4710 GCA_964489965.1 uncultured bacterium | reverse complement strand
CAGTAGCCGCAGGCGAAACCACCATCAGCGCCAGCCACAACACCCACAGCCTTTCCGCAACACTTACTCTCACCGTCACTTCCCCGCCCCTGCAGGTTCTCAACTACGACCAGGGCGCTGATGACGTGTTCATCCAGGTGAACTCCAGCGACGGCGTGACTGACGCGGAGGGCATCGAGTACCTGCCAGCCGGAAGCATCGACGCCGAGGGCCTCCTCACCCTCAACCTGCCCGAAGTACCCGCTGAATACCTCCACAACGTAACGAGATCGTTCGTGCCTGAGTTCCTCGAGCAAACTGATGCGAACGTCTACACGTTCAACGCCCTCTACCTCACCGACCGCACTGCCGGCCGCATCCTCACCGACGACCAGACACCCACGATGGACAACAAACTCGGTCTGGCCGTCTATACCGACCGCGATTTCACCTGGATAATGCCCAGTGAAGTCTCCGGTGGCGATGACATCCCCGTTGAGCTCCTTACCGGCTGGAACTTCCTTGTTAGGGAACTCGTGTCCGAAACACCCCGGAAGCTCAACGCCTACAGGGGGCAGCTGGATGAAGTCGAATGGGCCTGGAAGGCCGCTGCCGAGGTTCGGGCTGCGCTCAGCGCCAGCACCAGTGATCCACGCGCCGGTCAAGCGATCGCATTTTTCTCCGAGGGCAGCACCGGTGAAGGCCAACTCACGTACACCTGGGATCTGGGCGATGGCAGCCCAACCAGATCAGGAGTCGTTGTAACCCACACGTACGAAGTGGCCGGGGATTACACGGTCACGCTCACGGTGACAGATGAACTGCACCAGGTAGACACTGCGACGCTCGCCATCACCGTCCAGCCCAACTGACCCGCTGACTGCCTGGAAGCGGAGTACTCCAGAGTTCAGTCTGCCGTGAGGACGCGCCCCTGGCCGGTCAATCCTTAGCGGAACGGTCGCGGTGCTGGTCGAAGACCGCCGCGCCGGCGCCGACCTGGGAGGCGGCCACGAAAGCGCAGCCGTTCGCCCCGTCCTGCATGCAGCCCCCGAGCCGCACGCCGTATCCCAGGAGGTTGGACAGGAGCCGCTCGTCGTAGCGGCAGACGGCCCGCGTCTTCGCAGCGAGCTTGTGGAAGACGCAGTTGACCGCCACGATCGTGCCGTCCTCCTCCACGTGAGCTTCGTAGCCGAGGCGGTTCATGAGCGCCACGACCGCCTCGCGCCGCGCGGCTTCCGGCAGGGTGGCGAGCACGTCGCGCTGCCCCGCCGCAACGTCGTGCGCCATCCGGGCCAGGAGTGCCTCAAGCGCCTCCTCGCCGAGCTCCTCGCGGACCGTGGCCAGCATGCCCTCGGCGAGCATGTCGTACTGCCGCGGGAACGTCTCCAGGCCCGCCTCCGTAAGTCCGTAGGAGCGGCTGGGACGCCCACCCGTCGCGATGCGGCGCCCTGCCACCCGAACGAGGCCACCGCGCTCGAGCACGTCGACGTGCTGACGGATCGCGTTGCGGCTGATTCCGAGCTCACCGCTCAACTCGTCGAGTGTGAGGCCCGCGTCCTTGTGCCGCAGGAGCAAGTGAAGGATGATGCTGCGCGACTCCGATCCCTGCGCCGCAGCGATGTTCATCGCGCGCTGCCTGTGCTGTCGGTTCTGAGTGTCGAGGGTGGCCTTGGCATGCGGACAGCCTAGCCTTCCGAACCTTTTAACAGCAAGTACTTGCATTACTCGGCTCCAGCTGATAGCGTCACGGCAGCGCGCATATCAACCGGCCGCCCGGGCGGCCCGAAAGGCACCATCATGAACGGAACCACCAAGCTGCTTGCATTTGCTGCGACCCTCGCCCTTGCCTTCGGCGGGATCGCCCTCGCTCAGACCCCCAACGCCCCCGAGGGGTTCGTGCCCGTCACGGAACTGCTGCCCCTGCCGGACTTCATTCCCGGAGCCGGCGCGCTCTACATCCAGCCTGAAGACGCACCCGTCGGCCCCTGGCTGGCGTACGGCAGTGACGGCACGCTCATCGAGGTGCTGTTCATGGTGCCCATCTCTGAGATGCAGCAAGCAATGAACTGGGATGACCTGGCGACCGGCACCCTGGCTGAGCTGGGCATCGACTCGATCGACCACATCGACATCAGCTACAACGGCGGCCACCCTGGCATGGCTGAACCCCATTACCACTTCCGCCTGGTGCTCGTCGACGCGGCCACTCAGACCGCGGCCCTCAACCCCTGACGCGCTGGCAGGTCCCGCTCCCATCCCGAGAGCGGGACCTGCGCTACAGCTCTGTCACGTATCCGGCGCCGCCAGCACTACGCGCCCGGATCCGCATTGGAGTCCTGCATCATGAACAAGATCATTCTGTCCATCCTCGCCTTCTTCCTCGGCATCACAGCGGTGGCGCACTCCGAGATGGCCTCGTTCGATCCGGCGGCCGAGACCACGGTGACGGAACCGTTGAAGGAGGTCCGGCTGAACTTCACCGAACCGGTCGAGCTCGACTTCAGCGTCTTCAAGGTGTACGAGCTTGATGCCGCCGGGCTTGATCCGGAGGCGGAGAACGCATGGCAGCGCCTCAACGGCCTGGCTGGAGCGCTCGTCTCCGACGTACTCGAGCGTCGGGACGACGACACAGCACGGGCGGACGTGGGCCTGGCGAACGACGCGTCGCGTGACCAGGAGATCGTCATCCGCCTCCGCGAGGGCCTTTCTGCGGGCTTCTACGTGGTGATGTGGCGCGCTCTCTCGATCGACACGCACGCCACCCAGGGATTCTTCGTGTTCGGGTTCAACCCCGTGGCGCAGGAACGACCCGGCGTCACTGAGCGGGGAAAAGTGAGTCAGCCCGCGAGCGGGAAGGCGATGTCACACACCAGGTCGTCGTCCTGCGCCTGCGCCCAGTCGGCGATGTAGATCTCGCGCGGCGAGCCGGCCACCTGCTCACCGTTCTCCCGAATCCACGCTTCGACGGACGAGTACGCCTCGAGGATGTCCGGGAACTGCACTTCGCGTTTGCTTATGCGTGCGTAGGCGACCTTATGGGCCGGTTCCATCCGGACACGTGTCTCGCCGAACGGTTCGACCGCTCCTGCCACCGGCACGCATACCTCGATCGGTCCGTCTGAGTCCATGTTGACCTCGTCGTGATAGATGACCATCATCGGGCCGGCGATCTGGACTGAGTTGGCGGAGATGTGTCCGTACAGGGCCTCGCCGAGTTCACCGATGGTGGCTGGCAGCTTGTCGGCGAACACCCGCCGTTCCAGGGTCAACAGTTTCTGCTCGGGCACCTGCCGGGTTTCAACCTTGTGCTTCATGATGATCTCTCCTTTCAGGTATCTGGTGACACTGGTGACCAGCCTGCGACGGCTGGCGGTCCCCTCTTCTACGTCCCGCCACCAGGCTTTCAGGATGCGTGCTCCTTCGGCACCACCGTGCTCGAGCACCCGGGCGATGCTGCTGAGCGGCATGTCCAGCATGCGCAGCCTGGCTATGAGCCGCGCCCTGTTCACCTGTTCTTCCTGGTAGTAGCGGTAGCCGGAGTCGGGGTCGACCCAGGCTGGCGGCAGCAGGCCAAGGGTGTCGTATAGCCTCAGCGCCTTCAGGCTCAGCCGGGTGGCTTTGCCGAAGCTGCCTATGGTCATGAGCGTGGCGGTATCCGGTTTGCCGTCCGAAGCCATGTGCGAAGTATTCAGCATGCCCCAGGGGCAGGGTCAAGCGTTGAGGTTCAGCTCAACGTGCGGCACCGGCAGGAGCTCAGGAAACCGCGCTGCCAGCTCATCGTTTCTGCTGCGCTGCACCAAGACAGTTCGCGCCGGATGTCGTGGTGGATCCACTGCGAGTTTCGTGCGATGCCGGGCTGAGAATAAGATGCTGTCAATCGCCCGTTTTCGGGTGAAGACGGGAGCGTTGCATGAGGCGCATCAGATACCAGGTTGCGATGAGCCTGGACGGCTACATCGCCGGTCCGGCTGGCGAGTACGACTGGATAGTCCCCGACGAGGACATAGATTTCGATGCCCTCTACGCGCAATTCGACACGTTCCTGCTGGGCCGCAAGACTTACCAGGAACTGAAGGACACCTTCCTGAAGACAGAGGTTTTCGAGGACAAACAGATCGTGGTGTTCTCAGACAGCCTCCGGCCAGAAGACCATCCTGGTATCAGAATTGTCGCATCGTCGAGGATCGACCCGGTCATCGCCGAGCTGCGCTCGCAGCCCGGCAAGGACATCTGGCTGTATGGCGGCGGCGAGTTGTTCCGCAGCCTGCTGGAACGCGGTCACGTCGACACGGTCGAACCGGCAATCATCCCGGTGCTGCTGGGTCAGGGTCGCCGTTTCCTGCCCGAGGCAGGTGAACTCACCAGCCTGGAGCTGACCGGCCATACGCTCTACCCGAACAGCGGGACGATGCTTCTCGAGTACCGGGTACTTCGGCCTGACGCTGTTCAGGAACCTCAGTGGTCCTGATTCAGGTCGAACCGGCGCGGCATCAAACGAAACACGATCACCGCCGCAACCAGCAGGATGATGCTGCCGATCAGACTCGCTATGCCGAAGCCATCCAGGAAACTCGCGGTTGCAAGGGCACCGAGTTCCGGCAGGTTTCCGGCCAACGAAACCGCCAGCGCACCAGCCACGGACTCATCAGCTGCCGTAAGCGAAGGGAATCGCCCTGACTTAGACAATATGGGTTGATGTTTGGGCCTCCTGTCGCGTAAACCGTGGGTTGC
>CAZBBU010000147.1:4301-4742 GCA_964489965.1 uncultured bacterium | reverse complement strand
ATGAGCAAGCAGCGCGAGGTCATCTACGCCCAGCGCCGCGAGGTGCTGCTCGGCAGTGACATGCGCGAGGCCGTGCTGGACATGTTCGCCGACTTCATCGACGCTCAGAACCAGCGGCACCTGAACCCGGAACTTGAGCCTGAGGAACGCGACGTGACCACCCTGCGCACGGCGATAATCGAAGCGATTCCCCAGCTGGAGGACTTCGACTTCGAAGAACTCCGTACCATGAGCCCGGATGACGCCACGGACAAGCTGGTTCCCAGGGTCGAGGAACTTTACGACGCGCGCGAGGAAGAGCTTGGCGCGGACCTCCTGCGGCAGCTGGAGAGGTTCATCGTGCTGCAGGTCGTGGATCAGCACTGGAAGGAACAGCTCCACAACATGGATGTGCTCCGGCAGGGCATCGGCCTGCGCGGCTACGGCCAGCGCAACCCCCTG
>CAZBBU010000147.1:0-4291 GCA_964489965.1 uncultured bacterium | reverse complement strand
CCCTGCAGGAGTACGCCTTCGAGGCGTTCAACCTGTTCGAGGAGATGACCGCCCAGATAAAGATGGACGTTGCCCGTCTGCTGTTCCGGGTGCAGGTGCAGGTCAACCAGCCGCTGGAACGGCGTGCCGAGAGCGGCCGCCAGGCCCGCCTGAGTTACGAAGGTGGCGATGACGACGGCAGCACCACCGCCACACCCATGCCGACCTTCGGGTCCACCGGTGCGGCGGGTGCTGCACCCGGACGTCCCCCGCAGCAGCGCGGCATGAACCGTGCGCAGCGGCGTCGCCAGGAGAAACTGGCCCGCAAAGCCGGCAAGGCCGGCTGAGGCTTAAGCTGATGGAATCGTTCGCCACCAGGCTGCACCACCGGGTGCAGCAGTTGGATACGCGCGTGTGCCTGGGCCTGGACCCGCGTCCCGCCTTGCATCAGAGCACGGACCCGGCCCGGTTCGAGTCCGATCCGGCCCAGGTAGCCCGCGCGGTTGTCGTCTACTTCAGACATATTCTGGACGCGACCGCGGACCTGATCGCCTGCTGCAAGCCGCAGGTGGCGTTCTTCGAGGCGCTCGGCATCCCCGGTCTCATTGCCCTGGCCCAGTTGCAGGCTGATATCCGGGACCGTGGTATCCCGCTGTTGGCTGACGCCAAACGCGGTGACCTGGACACGACCGCCGAGGCTTACGCCAGCAGCTGGCTGGGTGAAGGCGTGTTCTCCAGTGACGCACTGACGGTCAATCCCTACCTGGGTGCCGACAGCCTGATGCCGTTCACGGACCAGGCGCTTCAGACCGGACGGGGCATCTTCGTACTGGTACGCACCTCCAACCCCGGAGGTGCCGACGTGCAGGAACTGCGTGACGCGCCGGGGGTGAGCGTAGCCGAACACGTGGCCGCACTGGTGAACCGGCTCGGTGCCGAAGCAGCACTGGTCGGCGCTGCTGACCCCGCGGGTTACTCGCACGTGGGGGCCGTGGTGGGCGCCACCCTGCCAGCTGAGCAGATCGCCCGTTTCCGCAGGCTCATGCCGGCAGCCATCCTGCTGCTGCCGGGTTACGGAAGCCAGGGCGGCAAGGCGGAATCCGCCGCGGCGGCATTCGACCAGAACGGGCTCGGAGCACTGGTGAGCGCCAGCCGCAGCCTGACCTACTTCGGTTACGAAGCCGACCACGCTTCCCTCGCCAGGGAAGCGACACTGACGATGCGTGACAGCCTGAATGCTGCGCTGGCGGCTCGCTGACCAGCGACTGCTACCAGGCCGGAACCTCCAGGTAACGCCCGAGACTGAACGGTGAGACATTGGTGCGGATCTGGGTGACCATGCTCAGGATGGCCCCGAAACCGATCTCCTGCCCCGAGAAGGCAGCGGAGAACTCGGTCAGTCCGGCCACAGTCGGCGCGGTGAACTCCAGGTAATCACGCACCTCCGCCTGCTCCACCGGCAGCGGCCAGGCGGGCCGGCCAGGGTCGGACGCAAGCACGTACATCGTGGAATCCCCGCTGCCCACGAACAGGCGCCAGGCGGTGGCCACCGGGGCTGATGCGTAATGACCGATGCGGACCGCACAGTTACCAAGCTCGGACAAGAGCTCGCCGGTCCCGTCCGCAACGGACGTACCCGCCGGCACGCGTTTGACGAGCAGGCGCGGATAGCGGGTCCAGTTCCAGAGAATCCCCACGAACTGCACCACCCGGTTCTCATCATGCGCCACGATGGCGACCGGCCGAACCGCTGAACCGGCCTGGTCCAGTGTGCGGCCCAGCTCAGCCACCAGGTCCGTTCCGGGGAACCCTGTGGGCGGTAACTCCAGTTCGTACCAGTCCAGGAAGCGTGAAAGCATCTCGCGCCAGGTGGCTTCGTCGAGCGTGTCCGCCTGCCAGGAGTCCGGCAGCAGGCCTCTGGAGAGCAGCCAGCTGACGGCCCCGTAACCCGGGGTATCCGCCGGCACGGGTACGCTGCCGAAGTTGTTCAAAGCGGGCAGGGCGGGTTCCACCAGCTCCACCGCACCGTAGAGCAGCTGGGCAGCCAGCAGGCCCCGCGGCATGCCCTCCGGCAGGCCGGCGGCCAGCTGGCCCAGCTCCGCCTCGCAGGCAGCCTGCACCGCTCCGGCTGACATCAACAGCAGACCGAATGCGAGGAGGCGCAGCAGCAGACCGGGCATGGTTGCCCGCTTCTTCCGGCCGTGCCGCGCGCTCACTCCAGTTACTCCAGGATCATCACGAACGGATAGGCGTCCGGCGCACCCGAGTGCAGTTCCAGCTCCAGGTCGCCGAACTCTTCGGCCAGTTCCTCCAGCAACTTTCTGGCGGCATCGCCACCGACGCTGGCATTGTGGAACAGACTGGCCAGTTCGAAGTCCTGTCCGTACCGATCCAGCAGCAGCCGCAGGGCGGCCTCAGGCGTGTCGGCAGTGAGCTTGATGTCACCGTCAAGCATGCCCAGGTAATCGCCTTCCCTTACCTCCACACCGTCAAGCGTCACGCTGCGCGTGGCCGCGGTCACCTCAAAGGTGCCGGAGCCAGCGGCTGCCCGTTCCAGTGACTCCATGAGGCCTTCCAGGCCGGTATCAGGGTCGAACGCCACTGCCACGGCGATGCCCTGTCCGTAAGTGGTGGTGGGCAGCACCCTGACCACGCGGTCGTTGATCAATCCGGCCACCCGCTCGGCGGCCAGGACGATGTTCTTGTTGTTCGGCAAGATCAGCACTTCCGAGGCAGGCACACTCCTGACGGCGTCAGCGATGTCCTCGACACTGGGGTTGCGCGTCTGGCCGCCCCCCACCACCCTGGCTCCCAGGGCGCGGAAGGCCTTGCTGATGCCGTAACCATCGGCGACTGCCACCAGGCCGGAAACCTGGGCGAGCTCGGTGGACAGCTCGGCGTTGGCCAGGATCTCGGAGTGCTGTTCACTCATGTCTTCGACTTTGGTCTGCACCATGCGGCCGTGCCGCGCGACCAGGCCGAGCAGTGCCTCGGGCTCCTCCGTGTGCACGTGACCCTTGATGAACCCCTCTGCACCGACGACCAGCAGCGAATCGCCGAACGGCTGCACCAGCTCCCGGATGGCCGCGGCGTCCAGTGTGGCGTCAGCCAGCAGGAACTCCGTGCAGAAACCCAGCTCGGTCTCGTCGAACTGCAGCTGGGCACGGCTCGTCACCTCAGGCGCCGGCGGCAGATCCCGGCCCTCAAAGTGGGCGATCAGTCCTTCGAATATGCGCAGCAGCCCCAGGCCGCCGGCATCGACCACGCCTGCCTCCTTGAGCAACGGCAGTTGTTCGGGTGTCCGCTTCAGGGCTTCAACACCACTCCTGTGCGCATCACGCAGTATCTCCAGCGGCCGCTTCGCGAGTGCCCCGGCTGCCGACTCCGACAGTTGTCGGACGATGGTCAGTATGGTGCCTTCCACCGGCTTCAGCACGGCAGCGTAAGCGGATCTGCTGGCCGCCTCCAATGCGCTCACCAGCTCCTGGCTGCCCAGACTGGCGTGGTTCTTGACACTGTCAGCAAAGCCCTTGAGGATCTGCGAGAGGATCACACCCGAGTTGCCCCGTGCACCGAGCAGTGAGCCGTAAGAAAGGGCGCGGGCTACGCCTGCCATGCTCACGTTGTCCAGTTCCTGCAGCTGGCGACGTACCGATTGGAGCGTAAGGTGCATGTTGGTGCCGGTGTCTCCGTCCGGCACGGGATAAACGTTCAGGGCATTGACTTCGTCGACGTGGACCCCCAGCCAGTCAGTGGCGAAGGAGAAAGCGTCAAGCAACTCCCTGGGTTCGATGGCTGGCAGCGGTGCAGTTTCATCCACAGCCGCACCGACTGCATTTCGCTGAATCAAACATCAGAAGGCATCATACTCTGAAGGCCCGTCATTCCATGCCCGCCAGAAAGCCCTGGCGACGCAACGCGCGGATCAGGTCCATCACCGTCAGCTCCGTGGCGTCGTACTCCACCACGGCCTGCCGGTCGGTGCCCGCGTCCACGCTGAGGACACCCGGAAGCGCCCTTAGGGTCTCATCAACCAGTGCGGCAGCATCACGGGTATCCATGCCCCTCACGCCCAGCAGCACCCGCTGTTTCATCGCGCGCCCGCCTGTCCCCTGGAGCCCAGCGTGCGGGCATACAGTACCGCCTCGGCCTCTTTGAAGTCGCTGGCCTGCAACGCCTCGCGTCCGACCGCGTCAACGGCCGGCAGCTCGGCAAGCAGATCATAAACGCCCGCGTCATAGGCGCTCTTGACCAGCGCAGCCAGCAGGGCGTGCGCCACCTTCCCGCCGGCAGCGTCGGCAAGAGCCAGGCG